>DATCDL010000554.1:0-9627 GCA_036510715.1 Acidobacteriaceae bacterium | reverse complement strand
GGTGGGTACGTCGATGCGGTAGGCGGCACCGTCGATGAATCCTACCTCGGTGAGGCCAGCAGGCGACTGGAGCAACTCCGTCCCGGTGGCCTTGCGCGTTGGAGTGGCAGCGCGCACGGAGAACGCAGAAAGGAGAAGGACGGCTGCAAGACGCAGCGCAGCGCCGGAAGCGAGTTTAGGTCGTCGCGCACGTAGGGACATGGACAAGTGGTGTCATTCTAATCCTACGTGGAGTTTTTCGATGCCAGACCTTCGTCATGGGTGTTCGGAGGGACAAGAAACGAACCAGGATACCTCGATTCGAAGGCCGATCCTACTCCGTTTATTGGGTTGAAATGATGGAGGGAACAAAACGGTGTGGGCCCGAAGACCCACGCCGGCGGAGGAAGGGTTGGCAGCTTAGAACTTAAGCCGCATCGACACCTGACGGACACGTGGAGCAAGTCCAGAAGTAATCGTGCCAAAGCTCACTGTGCTCAGGTTGAGATTGGGCTGGCCCAGGTTGACGTGGTTGAGAACGTTAATGAAAGGACCCTCAGCGCTTAGCTTGAATCTGTTGGTTAGGGTGAAGGTCTTGACCAGGCCGGTATTCAGGTTGATATATCCAGTCCCGACGATTGAGCCGACTTGGGAGTTACCGAAGCGGCCGATCGGAAGGGGTGAAGGCCCAGCGCCGCTACCTGGGGTGCAAAGCGAGCCGACCGTCCATCCCGGTAGCCCCGGGCAGGTGAAGGCAGCAGCATCGACCCGGTGGTTACGGCTCTGGTTGGAGGCTTCCAATTACGTGACCTCGCTGGGTTGGCCGTACTCTGCATTGTTAAGGACTCCGACTGACGCGATCCCAGAAATTCGAGCCGATGGCAAGTCTGTCTGTGATGAATCAGTCCTCAAGCGGGTGCGAGATAAAGAGGTCCCTGCCGGCATCAGTGATCACGCTGGAGGGGGTACACATTCGTGCTTGGGAACGAGTTAAACGTAACCTTTTAAAAGTCATGAATCATGAATTTCCTGTTGGATTTGACAGACTGTTATCGTGAGCCGTGGGATGGGCGGTAGACGTTGCACCCCGATTAATTTTGGTAGGGCGATGGCGCAGCACCGTACCTGCGAGGACGAGTTCTTCCGGCGCACAACGTGCCGGACAGCTGACGCTCCGTGGCGGGAGCCGCGTGATGTCTACGAACCGGATTCATCGTATTAGTCGACGTTCACAGGTTTGTGAAGATGAGCAGCAGACTTCTCCATCTGGCTACGGATCTGGTCGACATCATCCATATCACGAAGCTCCGCGGCTTCTCGCCTAGTCTTGGGCTTGGCGAATTTTGCTTTTGCCGGATCGAAGATTCGCGCATCAGATCGGCGAGCGGTAAACGTGGCTGTGTGGAGTTGGGTATCGAAGACGCCCTTGATCTCTCCGGCGAGTGCGTCCTCCAGATTCATCGGGCCCAGGCCGAGGAGTTCATCGATGGTGCGAGTCGTGGACCCCATGCTGGTGTGATCGTGCGAGACGGCGCCGGGCTTTACCCAGGGGCTCGCAATGAGCAGGATACTGCGGTGCGCATCCACGTGATCCACGCCGCCCTGTGCATCGTCTTCGGTGACGAAGAGGGCCGAGTCTTTCCAGATCGGCGTTCTGGACAGGAACGCGACGATACGGCCAAGCGCGAGGTCATTATCCGCGACATAGGACGCGCGGAAAGGATAGCCGTCCGCAGGACGAGCTCCCATCGTGTGGTCGTTGGGCAGACGGATGACGATGAGTGCGGGCAACTTGTTACTGGCAAGTTTCAGACGGAAATTTCGCTCAAACTCCGTGGCGCGGAATTGATCTGGAATGCCGAGGTTGAAGGTTGGGAAATGGCGGTCGCTAGCCTCAAAAACAGGCTTGGGCAGAGGTGCGTTGAGCAAGAGTCGTTGACCCTCAGGTGCTGCACCGTCCAATTCGTCGTTGCCCTCAATTTCCAAACCTTCACCGTAGTTGAAGATGCCTTTGCCGTTGTAGGCAATGTGCTCCCAAAGCGCACCGAACTGAGGCTCGTCTTCGGGCATTGGCGCATCGGCTCCGCCGAAGGGGGCACGACGGCCTGGCGCAGCGGAGAGCACATTGCCGCGCCGTCGGCCACCATAGTTGGAGCTCCAGGCGGTGTTGAAGAAGGGTGTTGGGTTAATGCCAACCACCCATCGATGTCCGTCGGCGGACACATCGCTGTCCACGAAGTAATCATCACTCATGGCAAACTGGCTGACGAGTGCATGGAGGTTGGGTGTCACCTGCAAATGCGTAAATCGGCGATCTTCCTCGGCCCAGCCGTCCATCCCATAGCGAGCGAGTGACGGATCGCCGTTTGCCCCGGCGACATCACCCAGGACTTCGTCATAGGTGCGATTTTCGCGAATGATCAGGAAACAATGCTTGAGATGGGGCAACGGATCGCGAGTGGCTATCGCCGCGGTGTTGCCGGCAATTACAGATTTTGTCAGTGTCGCAGGTGCGGGTAAATCCGCGAGGGCAATGGCACTGACGCTCCCGTACTCGAGCGAACCGACGTAGCTGGGCGCTTGAGGACTGTGCGCAGAGCCGCCGTTTGGACCTGTGCCTTTGCCCTTGGTGTTGACGACGTAGAGCATACGACCGTCTGGCGAGAGCGCGACGGCTGATGGATTCCAGCCAACGGGAATGTGCTCAATCACAGAGAGGTTGGCTGTATTGAGCACGGCGACCGCGTTGATGCCTGATTCGGCTACATAGATTTGGCCATCATTCACTGCGATCCCGCTTGGCATCACTCCGCGCAGTGGACGTCCCTGCGCGTCTTCGTATTGCCGTCCGATGAAGGGCACGAGTGGGACTTGCGCGAGGACTCGTGTTCCGTCGGTGCTCACTTTGACCACTGCATCTTCGTGCGAGAGCGAAACGTAGACGCCGTCGGCGTCGGCCGCAACGCCACTGGGTGCTGCTCCTCCCATGGTCTGGTTGGGAACTTCAGAGATGCGAGTGCCGAGCCTCAGTTTCGCTGTAATCACGGGATGAACAGGATCGCTCACATCGTAGGTCCACAGCGAACTGCCGCGTACGCTATTCTCGTCACCGAGTCCAGGCACCTTTTTCCCTTCGGCGACAATCCCTTGGCGCGACGCCTTGGACGGGTAGCCAAAGGGAGGGAAACGCAAACCCGCGGCGAGCTTCTGGTCGTTGATAGACAATGCCCTCGCGACTCCGTCGATTGCTCCTGGTGCTGCGATTGCCTGCGGGTTGCTGGGCAGTACGGTGTACTCAAACAAACCGGTGTTGGTGACGTAGAGCCGCTTCGCATCCGCGGACAGCGCTAGTTCGAAGGGGTAGTTGCCGGTGGCAACAGATGCGATGCGCCGCCTGGTCGCGATATCGATGATGACGATTCGCCAGTTTGCCTGATCGAGAGCGTAGAGCGTTTTCCCGTCGAACGAGATTACCAGCGTTGCTGCAAAGCTGTCTCGATAGTCTTTACCGTCTGTTAGACCGTCGAGCGGAATCTCGGCTTCGACTTGCCCAAGATGAGACTGAGCATCGTTGCCTGACGATGCGTGCCAGGAATTGCTTTGATAGGCACGCACCTTGCCCGAGTCGCCGGTCGCGACCCAGAGCAGCGCGCCATCGTGCGAGGAAGCAAGCCCAGCGTGGACCTCAATGGACGGATCATTCTGGTGACCTTTGGGCAGACGGAGAACCGAAGGCGCGGCGGACGCTGGATAGTCAATGATGTTCAGGGCGAACGGAAAGCCAATCGAAGGGACTGCGGCCTGATTTCCATCTGGCGAGATAGCGATAGCGAAGGGATAGGGAGCTACAGGGATCCAGTTGCCTTCGGGATGAATCTCGCGACCGTTGGGAAGAACGGCGTGAACGTGCTGCAGAGAAGAACCTTGCTGCACAGTGCCTTGTCTTGCCCATGCGGGGAGTTTCGTCTGGACTGGCGCCTGAGCCAGCAGTGTAGGGATAAGAGCTAGGCTGGAGAGCGCGATCAGAAAATGAGGGATTCCGGACATTGCCTAAGTATGCACGGTCAAAATGAAAAGTTGATTGCAAATACTGGCATTGGAAAGATTCTGGCTCTCTGGGGTCTTCCAGCAAGCCAGTTATCTCGACAAGACGTATTCACTTCAACCCTGACGGGCAGCGTGAATCCATGATTTGACTGCGACACGGCGGACTAAGGCAGAGCTGGAAACAGTGGCGGATCTTTCCGTTGTTTGATCGTCTGCTCAAAGTCATAAGCGTAACGGATCAGTGTGCCTTCGCTGAAGGTTGGGCCCAGAAAGGTGAGCCCAGCCGGCAGGTCTCCGTGGGTGAAGCCCATCGGAACGGTGATGGCAGGGAAACCCGTCTGTGGCGAGAGTACCTGGCTGTTATCTCCCGCTGGACTCTTCATGTCGTTTACCTTGCGCGGCGGACTGCTCCAGGTGGGATAAACGATTGCATCGAGATGATCTTTGGCCATGGCCGCGAGAAGAGCGTTGCGGAGCGCGATTTTCGGAGGGTCATGGTAAACGTCGGGGCAAGGGGAGCGGCGCTCATCGGCTTTTGGGGGCGCGATGGCACCTCGGATCTCATCCTGGATGTAGGGCAGATAGAGTCCAGAGGCGACGATCGAGGCGAGGTCGTGATACGGCGCATTCGGGTGCTGGGCAAGGTAAGCATTGAGGCCAGCCTCGAAGTCCCCGCACCACAGATTCTTTAGGAGTGTCGTGTACCCGGGCAGAGAGAAGGGGTCCACCAAAATTGCGCCCTCCTGCTCCAGGGTGCGGAGAGCCTGATTTGTGACGGCCTTGATCTCGGGATCCGTTGTAGGAGTGTCGATATATTGGCGGAAGGTACCGATGCGCGCGCCGCGCAGTCCATGACGGTCGAGGAACTTTGTGTAGTCGAGTGCAGGTCGATTCCCATCGAGTTGAGTGACCGGGTCGGCTGGGTCTGGGCCGGCGACGACTGTGAGCAGGGCAGCGGCATCGGCTACGGTTCTTCCCATCGGACCGCCAACATCGTTGTTTGCGAAGAGGGGAATGATGCCAGCGCGACTGGTAAGACCGATGGTAGGCCGAATGCCGACGAGGTCGTTATGTGACGATGGCCCGCGAATAGAGTTGCCAGTATCTGTGCCGAGGCCCGACTCTCCAAGATTGGCTGCGACCGAGGCAGCAGTGCCACCGCTTGAGCCAGCGGGAACACGGGTAAGGTCGTAGGGATTGCGTGTGATGCCGTTGATCGAACTCGCCGTGAGATAGGGGCTGAAAGCCCACTCTGCCATGTTTGTCTTCGCGAGGATGATGGCCCCCGCGGCGCGCAGGCGAGCCACCATCGTGCTATCCGTTGTCGGCACGAAGTCCTTCATGGCGAGCGAACCGCCTGTCGTCTGCAGACCCTTGGTGTCATAGTTGTCTTTGATGAGGACAGCGATGCCTCCCAAGGGAGGAAGGGTATGGGTAGCGGCGAACTTCCGGTCACACGCGTCGGCTTCGGCGAGCGCGTCGGGATTGATGGTCACGATGGAATTCAATCGCAAGCCCCCTATCGCTGTCTGGTCGTAGGCGTGGATGCGAGCCAGATAGCTTTCCACCACGGCGCGGCAGGTGGTGCGCCCCTCTCGAATGGCGGCCTGAGTTGCGGCGATCGTTGTACCAACTACTTCAAAGTGGTTACGCGTGGTTTGTGCGTGCGCGAATGCTGGCGCCGCGCATAGGACAAGGCATAGTGTTCGGATAGGTCGCATCATCGGTTGCGAAATCACAGCTTTCTTCGACAAATATCTAGGTCATTAGCGCAGCGTGCAACATGACGATGACGGCGAACTGACCTCGCGAGGGAAGTTACTTGCCGGACGAGTTTAGTTTGTCGAGCGCAGCCTTCAATGCGTCGAGTTTTTTTCCTGCTTCACCGAGCTTGCCGGCAGCCGTCAGACGCCGGTAGTCGTCGAAGTCCTGGCTGGCCTCGCGGATGAGTGCGTCGACGTTGTTCGCGGGCTGAGCGGAACTCTGCGTGGAGGCGGCGGTTGAAGTTTGTGACGCATCCGCCGCATTCAGCGAAGAGGGTTGTCCTTCGAAGAGTGCGGAGAGGGCCGCTTCGAAGGTCGTACCGTAGGCGAGCTTATCCTGCAGCGCGAGGACGACGAGTCGCAGTTCTGGCATAGGACTCTGCTGAGCCTGAAGATAAATCGGCTCGGCATATAAGAGGGCGCGCCCCGACGGGATAACCAGCAGGCTCCCGCGCAGGACATGCGATCCTTGCTGGTTCCACAAAGTAAGTTGACCAGAGAGCTGCGCGTTCTGGTCGATGCGCGCCTCTATCTGTTGCGGGCCATCGATCAGTCGTGTCTTCGGGAAATCGTAGACCACGGCATTTCCGTAATTCGCACCGTCACAACGTCCCGCGATCCAGCCAATCAAATTATTGCGATTGGCTGGGGTGAAGGGGAGAATTTCAACGAACTCTTCGTGTGCTCCGCCGGGAAGCCTCATGAGCACGAAGTTCGGCTTCATCGGCTGAACTGTCTGCTGACCGTCGGCATCCGTACCCGTCTCGGTGGCGACCGTCCATAGGTCTTCGCGATTGAAGAATACCTCTGGATTAGTCATGTGGTACAGGCCGTAGACCTGGGACTGCATGCTGAAAAGATCCTCGGGATAGCGCACATGCCGATGCAGGTCCGCCGGCATTGCGGAGGCGTCCCGGAACAGGCTCGGAAAGATGAGCCTGTAGGCCGCTAGGACTGGATCTTTGGTGTCGAAGACGTAGAACGTCGTTGTCCCGTTGTAGGCGTCCACCACCACCTTGACACTGTTGCGCATGTAGTTGATCGAGTTGTCGCCGAGGTTGTAGTGGGTCGAATAAGGATAGCTGTCCGAGACGGTAAACGCGTCCATGATCCAGGAGAGCCTGCCATCAGCTCCGACCACGATGTAGGGGTCCTGATCGAAGACAAGGAAGGGCGCGAGCGCAGCAACGCGCTCACGAATGTTGCGGCGCATCAGTAGCCGACTTTCAGCATTCACATCGTCGCTGAACGGTAATGTCCCAAGATCGCCGCGGTCCGCTGCAAGCATCACACGCTTTGCAAAGCTGCCGAGTGGGATTCCTCCGGTCCCCTGGTAGGAGGTCAGATTATTACTCTGGCCTTGCGGGTAATTGAACTCCTGCTGCTTGGTCTTCACATAGACATCGGTGTTGGTCATCACGCCGAAATAGAGCTCCGGGCGCGTCACGCTCAGACCGGGAACCGTACTCTGGACCGGCATGTTGCTTAGCAGCAAGATGGGCAAGCCTTCCGGGGTGAAGCCATTCACCGGGTTCATTGTTATGCCGTAGCCGTGGGTGTAGATCAGCTTCTCGTTGATCCAGTTACGGCTGCTGATCGGCAGCTTATCGATGTTCAGTTCGCGTTGTGCCAGCATCACTTCGCGCGTCGTCCCGTTGAGATCGTAGCGATCGATATCGATGTTGGGAAAGTCGTAGTACGTGCGGATCTCCTGCACCTGGCGCAGTGTGTCCTGCAGCGCATGCCAGTCCCATAGCCGGATGTTTTGCAGGGTCGGCTGGTTGTGCGACGGGTCGGTTGCATCCACGGTTGTTTCGGCGGGAAATTCGCTTCGCGAAAACCGGTCGAGGCCGTAGGCCTGTCGGGTCATCTCGATATTGTGGGTGATATAAGGTTCTTCACGCACGAGTTCATTCGGCTTGACGATGAAGGTGGCGACATACCAGCCGATGAGGCTTACCGCAATGTAAGTGAGCACGGCCGGACTGATAGCAGCGACGATCACCACCCCACGTGATCGTCGCGCAGCGTTGACCGCCGCAATCACCGCACCAAGGATGAGGGCGAAGCTGACGATCAGCAATCCGTGAACAGTGATGTGCGCGTCGGTGTAATTGATGCCGTCGAAGAGGGTATGGTGTTCGAGCAGTAACTGGTATCGATCGATGTAGACCGTCATGGCAAGCACGAGCAAGAGAAATGAGACCGTCAGCGAAAGACCGCGCCAGGGTGACGGGGCATAGGTGATGCGGCGGTTCTCGAGGCTGCGGGCTCCACTCGTGATGAAGAGGAAAAGCAAGGCCACGGCGCACATGGCGATCGCCAATGTCAGGAGCCAGCTCGTGAGTACCTGCAAGGCGGGGAGGGTGAACAGAAAGAAGTTGAGGGGCTTGCCGAAGATTGGGTCGGTGACGCTACCGGTTGCATGCGGCGCGTAGAGGAATAACGCGAGGGTAGGCCACTGGGCCATCATCGTCGAACCGGTCAGGAAGGCGACCACAAGCGATACGCCGAATGAAATGATGCGCAGCGCGGGAGCGACGGGCAGGCTCACGGGCCGGCCACCAATCACGATGGAATGAGTGCTCGGGAGGTCAGCCTGATGAGACCGCCTCATCACGTAGAAGGCACCGTACAGGAGAAGGAACGTGACGACGGTGGAGACTAGAAAGACTCCTGTCTGGAGACCCAGGGTCTTCCAGAGGACGCTTCCATAACCCAGCGACTGGAACCAGAGGAGATCAACCCATTCCGACAACGCTGTCCGGGCAAAGAAGAGGATGACGAGCAGGATTGCAGCGAGGATAAAGAGCCTGCGGGGCTTTTTGCCCATTCGAAATGGCGCTGGCGAATCAATGTATTGGGGCAACGTTCCCTCCGCTTCCCTCGGGAATCGAGAGACACAGCGATTCTACAGGCTGTGAAAACGCGGAATGCGATTAGGAGAGTAAATGGTCGGGACGACTAGATTCGAACTAGCGACCTCACCCACCCCAAGGGTGCGCTCTACCAGGCTGAGCCACGTCCCGACTTGCTACGATTGCCGCCCGCACCTTGAGGTGCCAACGGCAGGGGTTCTCTTAGTCTACATCAAGGGAGCCGTTGGTTCTTTGCTGACCCTGGCCCTGCAGGATCTTAGTGCGAAGGAGCTACGTATTCCTTGGGGAGTTCGCCGCCGGTGCCGAAGAAGAACTCGTTCATTTGCTCGACGAGGAACTCCTGGGCTTCGCGCGTCCAGGGCTGCAGGCGGTATTCGTTGAGCAGCATCTTCTGGCGGTCGACCCACTCGCCCCAAGCCTTCTTGGAGACGTTCTTGAAGATCTTTTGACCGAAGTCGGAGTCAAACGGGGGCTCATCGAGGCCCTCCATCTCGGCTTTGTACTTCGTGCAGAACACCATGTGTGCCATTTGGGAAAGCTCCTTTTATTGCTTAATACAAGATCTTTAGTTTACCTGACGTCGGGGTTTCTATAATCCTTGCGATGGCACATGAGCGCATGAACGAAAAATTGAGTCCCGAACAGCAAATCGAGGCGTTGCGTGATGAGCTGCGCCACCATGGGCACCTGTATTACGTGCTGGACGCGCCGGTGTGGACCGACGCCCAGTATGACGTTCGGATGAACGAGTTGCGGGCGCTGGAGGCGGAGCATCCAGAGCTGGTGACGGGGGACTCCCCTACGCAGCGCGTGGGGGGTAAGCCGAAGGAGGGGTTTGTCAAGGTAGCGCACTCGCGGCCGATGCTGTCGCTGGACAATGCGTACAATGAGGCGGAGTTGCGGGCGTGGTCGGAGCGCGTGGCTGGTGGGTTGGCGCTGGGTGAGAGCGTGCGGTATGT
>DATCDL010000553.1:0-11977 GCA_036510715.1 Acidobacteriaceae bacterium | reverse complement strand
AGTTGGGAAGGAGTCCAAGGACTCCGGTTTGGAGATTGATGGGGCCGGGGCTGCCGATGCCGACGCCGATCGGTCGGGTTCCGGGATGGCCGCGAAGAAGTTCCGCAATCGCTGCGGCGATCTCTTCGACGACCTCCTGCGGGCCGGCGGCAACGCGGGTAGGCATCGAGTGACTGCCGAGCAGTTCCAGGCCGACGTCGTAGACACCGATGCGAATGCTGGTTCCGCCGAGGTCGACGCCCACGGATACAGACGTTTGCATCATGCTCAACTGGGGCCTCCCGACGCGGATGAGGAGGCGGAAAGCGGCGAGGCCAGCGCCAAGGCAGGCGACGAGTTCAGCGCAGAGACGCCATACCCGCAGGGCATGAGGAAGAGATCTCTCGACCCATCCGGCGAAGCCAACAGCACAGCAAGAAAAGGCAGCCGCAAGCGCATGTAATCCCCTCAAAGTGAAACAAAAAGAACACTGTAGAAAACCTTGTGAACGATATCATAGCCAATACAGGACTTGCCAGCCGAGAAGGTGACAGGCTGAAATGCCGATGTTTGAGGGAGTTTGAAGAGGTGCTTCGTCCCAAAGATCGAAGCCGAGATGAAGCACCATTCCCTGCCAAGCCCTCCCAGGCTGCGGCCATCCGTAGAAGCCAGTACTGCACGCTGGCGCAGTGCCGTCGCGCTGGTGATGAATGAAGGTTCTCTCTAAGCCGCGAGAGCCGGACGAAATCAGTTGTCCCGCCTCGCCGTCCTGCCCGCGTGCTCGATTTCTCTGCTGAGCACGCTGTGAACGTTCTCGATATCCGTCCAGGCCACCGACGCCCAGCCCAAGTTTGGCTATCTACGCGTTATCAATTTTCCGTCACTTACAGGCAGGGTTGTTGGCCCCAGAAAATTCGAGAAAGCTGATGCTGGCGGCGGGGAGATGAACTTCACCTTTCGGAGCTGCGATGCCGATGAGAGAGGGAACGTCGCCGCTCGACGGGAGCATCAGATCCTTGCCATTGAGTTGCACCACGTGGCTCATCAGCTCCGGCGCTGTCAGGGTGTAGCGCATCGACTTTTCAGGGACTCGCAAAGACTGCATGTCCGTGCGGCTTAGATTGAGTGCGAGCAGCGTGACACCACCGGGGTGGTCCTTCATGCATTGAGCATAGAGATGAATCGAGTTCGAAGGTGCAACACCCGCATCCAGCACGGTGGTTCCCATGGTGTTGTGCCAGAGCAGCGCCGCCCAATAGTCGGGGCGCGGCGTCAGCGTCTTCTCGTCGACAAGCCCATAATCACTGGCTGCAAGCGTGTTATGCATGACAACCTTGACGCTACGGCGGGCGAGTTGGCCGAGTTGGTCCAGATAGCGGAAGCTATCGAGATAGGTCGAAGCCCAGCGGTCGCCTCCGCAGGCGGTCTGACCAGTTTCGGTAAGCCACATCGGCTTGCCTGGGGCATAGGTGTCACGGAGGCTGGCGTAGAAAGATTCCACTGTGCCGGTGCGGGAAAGCCAATCTTCGCTGAGTGCGGCCTCTGGGCTGGTGGTACCTTTCGCACCCATGGCCGCACCGCAGCGCTCTGAGATAGCGCCATAGAAGTGATAGGAGAAGACGTCGACCGCATTTGGCTTCATTGCCTCAAGCAGTTCTTTGGAGGGGAGGAGTTTGACTGGGATGAAGTCGATGCCTTCGCCGACGGAGCCGGGCCCGAGAAGCAGAGCGTGAGGCGCGGCCTTACGAAGGAATGGTGCAAAGACTGCAAAATCGCGCCCGTAGGCCGCCGCGTCATAGCCCTTGGGTACGCCTGCTGCACTGGCGAAGGTGGGCTCGTTCATAAACTCGGCGGCTGCGATCGAACCGCCAATGGAGTGGGTGTAGTCGAGGAATTTCCTCGCCTCCACGGGCGTCCATGTGCCCGCGGCATCGCGAGTACCTGCACTTGTAGCGAAGGAGGTTACGATCTGTGCATCGACAGCCTTGGCGAATTCAACAACGCCCTTCCACTCCGCACGGGTGAGGACACCTCCAAAGCCCGCCGGAGCAGCCGCCGGGGCTGCAGCGTCGGAGTCCTGGAAGTACATCGTATTGGCCCACGTACCCGAGACGCGCAGATACGCCGGACCCAGAGCGGCGGCGAGTTTGCGAAGGCGAGGGTTGGAGAGGTCGATCGGAGTGCGCTGTTCAAAGAGCGACGGATCGATGCCACCGGGGGTACCGGAAGTGCTGGGCGCTGCAGCCGTCTTGCTGGCGTACGGCTTCCAAAAGCGGCCGCCGATGACTTCGACCATCTCCACGTTGTAGGACTGGAAGCGAGGATCTACGCTTCCAATCTTCAGCATGGTTGAGGGATTTTGCTGGGCAGCAGCCGGAATGGCGGTGGCCAGGGCGAGAGCGAAAGCGAACGTGATTTTCATGGCAGATAACACTAGCACGTGCATTGCGCCTTCTACTTCAACCTTTCGAGATCGCACTTACGGCCGGATGAAGGAACCCGAGCCAGCGACGGTTCGGCAGGTTCGGGCTACCTCTCAATTCTCCTTGACGAAGGTTCGTTGTCCTACATCCTGCAGAATGAGGACGTTGAAACCGGCGGACGCCTAATGTGGTGACACAGTGCTATGCTTTCCAGTCATGACTGTAAAGTTCGTTCTTCGAACAAGTTCCTGATCGATTTGCTTGCGGGCCTTCCTTGCAGGTGCAGAGAACCAATGCGCCGGCAACACTAATCCTTGTGAACCGGGGCGACAACGATATCAGCCTCGTGGATCCGGTCGAGTCAAGTTAGATTGCGACGGTTGCTGTCGACGGTATCATCGGACACGAGACGGTCGTGTCCCGAGATGGCGGTAAGTTGGTGGCCATCGATTCAGGTGGCCGCCGGATCATAGGGACGCTGACCGTTGATCATGGCGCTACAGCATGACGATGCCATACGCGTGAAAGTGCCCGCGTTTAGGCATCATATGCATCAGACGTCTCTCCTGAGCTTCAATTACGGCTTGACAACGTCTCGCCGCGAAGCCTATTGTGCCGCAGTTCGAACTAACTACATATATGCACCGCTGTACTTCATCAGGAGGCTTTTTGATGCGTCACCGTCGGTTCACCGTATTCTCGTTGCTCGCCTTCTTCATCTTGTCCCTGACAGCAATCACCCAGCTTCACGCACAGGCTGTGAGCGGCACCATCCTGGGCACGGTAACCGATCCCACAGGCGCGGTTGTTGCGAACGGTCAGGTCACCATCGTCCTGCCCGGACAGAGTACCGTACACACCACGGTCACGAATGAGAGCGGCAACTATACAGAACCCAACCTTCCGCCAGGCACCTACACGGTGACGGTTACAGCTCAAGGGTTCAAAAGGGAGTCGCGTGAGAACATCTCGGTGCTAACCAACTCAACGACGCGTGTTGACGTGAGCCTGGTCACCGGCGCCACGACAGACCAGGTGACCGTTACGACGGCACCGCCTATGCTGCAGACCGACCGCGCGGATATCTCGACCACAATTGAATCGCACCAGATCTCCAACCTCCCGCTGAGCAGCGGCAACAGTTTTCAATCGCTGCTCAACACTGTGCCGGGTATGGCTCCGGTAGTCTTCAACAACTCGCAGTTTTACAACGCGAACAACGATCTCTCGGTCAATGCGAACGGCCAATCCTCCTACGTGAACCTCTACCAGATCGAAGGCATTGACGACGATCAGCGCACTGGCATCCACATCATCCTGGTTCCCCCAGCTGCGGCCATCCAGAGCGTGGACATTACAACGAATAACTTTGAGGCTGAGTTCGGCCGTGCCGTCGGCAGCGTCGTTAACGTCACGCTCAAGTCCGGCACGAACAGCTTTCATGGCTCAGTCTTCCAGAACATGGAAAACAACGGCGTAAACGCGCGCTACTACTTCGCCAAGGGCCCGAACGGACGCCTCGTCTACAACTACACTGGTGGCTCTATCGGCGGTCCTATCCTCAAGAACAAGCTCTTCTTCTTTGGCGACTTTCTCCGCGTCACCGATCACGAATCGTCAACGTCGAATGCGACGATTCCTTACTACAATGTCTCCGGCGGGAATCTAAACCTGGCGGGTTACGGTGGTCAGGTCTATGACCCCAACACCGGGGACACCGCAGACTGCGGAACCGGCGCGACGAACGCGAGCCTTTGCGGTACGGGTCGCACGCCGTTTGCAGGCAACGTGATTCCTCTTGCAAACCCTGGCATCAGCCAGGTGGGCGTTACCGTTCTGCAGGACCTGGACGCGCTGGCAAGGAATCCGAAGAGCAACCTTGCATCGTCGAGCTACATCGCCGGGTCGCTCACCAACAACTTTTCGCAGAACACTCCTTTCAGTAAGGACTACATCAGCTACGACATTAAGTCCGACTACACGATTGGCCTCAAGGACCATCTCAGCGGCCGGTTCAGCCACCAGACGACCAACACCTACCAGGCACCGCTCTTTGGCTCCTTCCTCGGAGGTCCTGCCGGCGGTGGTTTTGAAGCCACCGGCACCGCCGCCGCCTACAGCACCGGAGTGAACTACGACCACACATTCTCGCCAACCCTGCTCACTGAATTTCGCGCTGGTGTCGCTCACCTGCGTAACTCCGCTACTCAGACCGACTATGGCAGTGACGACGCGCGCACCCTCGGCATTCCTGGCAACGGCCCGAACGGTACCAACAATTCGCCGACCACCAGCGGTCAGGTTGCCTTCACTGTCAACACTTTCACTAATCCGTTGATCGGGTACTCGGCTTCGCTGCCCTGGTTGCGTGCGGAGTCCAACATCGACTTCGCGAATAACTGGACCAAGGTCCTCGGCAATCACACATTAAAAGCTGGTGCCGATGTTCGCCGTATCCGCGACGACTTGTTGCAGGGCAACAACAACGCCGCCGCAGGCCAGTTCTATTTTCAGGAGAACCAGACCTCGGCACCTGGTGGAGGTTCCACCTCGGGCGCGAACGACATCGCCAGCGTTCTCTTCGACGTTCCGTATCAGGTTGGACAGGACACCAACAGCACCTTCCCTGCCTTCCGTCAGACCTGGCTCTTCTTCTTCGTTGCCGACAAGTGGCAGGCCACACCCAGGCTCACCGTCGATCTCGGCGCGCGATACGAACTCTACCCTCCAGCCACGCCGCGCAAGGCCGGCGGCTTCGTCAACTACAACCCCACCACTAACCAGCTGGTGCTCGCCGGCGAGAATGGCAATCCTTCCAACCTCGGCATGGCGACGGACTACAAGAATATTGCACCGCGTGTGGGCCTCTCCTACCGTGCCTCGGACATGACAGTCGTCCGCGCCGGCTTTGGCGTCAGCTACGTCCCGTTCGTCGACAACACCTACGCCTACAACTACCCCATCAAGACCAGCACCTTCTATAACAACAGCCCGACCTACGGCGCTGCGCTTAATCCTGCGGGCGGTCTGGTCAACTTTGTTACTGGCATTCCGATCACACCCACAGCCCCCTTTGCTTCCGACGGTACGATCACCGAGTCTGCGGCCAACGGAACCATCGGACTCGCTAATCTCTATATTCCGCTCAACTTCAGGAACGCCTCTGTCGACTCGTGGAACGTAGCCGTTCAGCAGGAGTTGCCTTTTGATACCTCTCTGCAGATCGCCTATGTCGCCAACCACGGCAGTCGCATCGACGTTGCCCAGAACATCAACCAGCCTAAGATATATGGCCAGAGCGGAACGTACGATCCACTCAATCACGCCGCCGACGGCGTCACCCCGACCTTCCTGAAAACGGCAGCCGTTAACCAATTCTTCCTGGGTTACTCCACGAACTATCAGTCACTGCAGGTCCAGCTTACTCACCGCATGAAGCACAACGTATCGTTCAACTCTACGTTCACATGGGGCAAAGCGGAAAACTATCAGACCGGTCCACAGGACGGAAACCTCCTATTCTGGGCCGGACCGGTCCACCGGAACTACGCCGTGGCGGACTTCGACCGGAAGTTGAACTACACCCAGACGATCTCCTATGACCTGCCTGCGGGTCGCGGTCAAAGGTTCCTCAACCACGGTCCGTTGATGTATGCCCTCGGTGGCTGGAGGCTCTCCGCCATTGTCTCGGCGGTCTCTGGTCTGCCTTTCTCCATCACAACCAGCAGTCCAACACCGGGTACCACCCAGACCGTCAATCAGACCTCTGCCTACCGGGTAACACATCAGGTGAGTAGCGCCTCCAATGTGAACTGGTTCAACACTTCGAGCTTTACGCCACCGGCTACTTGTAAGGCATACACGCCATCCAACCCGGTGGCTTGTGCCTTGGGTAACACGGGCCGCAATCAGTTCCGCGGACCGGCATACTTCTCTGACAACATGTCGATCTTCAAGAGCTTTCCCCTTTTCCGGGAGGTCGCCCTCGAAGCTCGCTTCGATGCCTTCAACGCAACCAATACGCCTGCCTTTGGACTTCCGAACTCAACGTACTCGAGCAGCCCCACAAGTTCTTTCGGCAAGATATCGTCCACCCTCGGCAGCGGCGTGGGGAACGTGAATGGCGTTGGGGGTCCGCGCGTACTGCAGGCAGCGGTCAAGATCACCTTCTGATCAGGAGAATCGATTCGCTTCGAAGCCCACATTTGCTAACCAGCATGTGGGCTTCGGGATCAACGCAAGTTCTTTTCCCTTGACCACCCCATCTGGCACACTTTAAGTAATCCAGGAGTTCGACCATGAATGAGCTTTCCAGACGCAGATTTACAGGACTTGCAGCCGCTGCCGCCACACCAATTCCTGACGGCCGGTGGCTGCTGGTTGCCCTGTGAACGAACTGCCAGGTTGCGGAGGTAGATCTGAAGACTCTCAAAGTCGTACGAACGTTGGACGTTCCCCCTATGCCTCCAGAGATCCTGGTCCGCCCGGATGGCCGTGTAGCCTACGTATCCTGCGCCGGCAAGGGAGCCGGCGGAGTCGCCAGGGGCCAGTAGCACTTGCCCTAGATCATTTCAAACCTTCGGTGATCACGGTTGCCGAAACAAACCGGATATAGTTTCAACTCACAACGGAGACACTATGATCACACGCCGCGAATTCATCGATGCACTCGCAGTAGGTACCGCAGGATTGGCCGTCAGCACAACAGCGAAGAGCTATGCACAAATCCTGGGATCAAACAGCCGCCTGAATTTCGCCGTGATCGGACTCAACAGTCGCGCCTACGCTCATCTCTCCGCGCTGAAGGCAAACAAGGCCAACGCTCGCATCTCCCATGTGTGCGATGTAGAGAGCAACATTCTCAAGAGATACGTTGACGGCACTACACAAATGATGGGCGAAACTCCTGTCGGCGAGAAAGACTTCCGGCACATTCTTGCGATGAAAGAGATCGACGCCATCACGATCGCCACGCCTGACCATTGGCACGCCCCCATCGCTATCGCTGGACTGCAGGCTGGAAAGCATGTGTATGTTGAGAAGCCGTGCTCCCACAATCCTGCTGAAGGAGCGCTGCTGGTGGAGGCGCAGAAGAAGTACGGCAAGCTGGTACAGATGGGTACCCAGCAACGGTCGTCGCCGCACACCATTGAGATCGTGGATAAAATCCATAACGGTTTGATCGGGCATGCGTACTTTGCCAAGACCTGGTACAGCAATGTGCGCAAATCTATTGGCCATGGCAAGGTTGTACCGGTTCCCGCTACGCTCGACTGGGACCTGTGGCAGGGACCGGCACCTCGCCAGGAGTACAAGGATAATTTTCAGCCGTACAACTGGCACTGGTTTAAGACGTGGGGCACGGGCGAGACGCTCAACAACGGCACACACGAAGTCGATGTGGCGCGCTGGGCACTTGGGGTCGGCTACCCGAACAGCGTCAGTTCGACCGCAGGCCGCTATCAGTTCAAGGACGACTGGCAGTTTTACGACACCATGCTGACCAGCTACGCCTACGATAACGCCATGCTCGCCTGGGAAGGCAAGTGCTGTAACGGGATGAAGTATTTCGGTCGCGACCGCGGCACGGAGATCATGGGCACCACCGGCTCAGTGATCGTAGACCGCGATGGTTATGAGATCTATGACCTCAAAGGCAAGAAGACCAGCGAATATAAGGCCAACAATGGGGAGACCTCATCGACCGACCTGGTCGGCCGCGATTCCATGACCGATGCCCACTTTGCCAACTTCATTGCGGGGATTCAAAAAGGTGCGAAGCTCAACCAACCCGTTGCACAGGGTAACGTCGCCGTTACCATGCTGCAGCTTTCCAATGTCGCCTGGGAGGTAAACCACGAACTACACCTCAACCCTGCAGACGGCAAGGTACTGAACGATCCGGCGGCGATGAAATACTGGGGGCGCGAATATGAGAAGGGCTGGGCGCCGCATCTCTAGCGGCCGGCTCTTGATCCCTCTTGGACTGTACCGCGTTCCATCCAAGATCGAACAATCTTCACAAACCGTTCCATGCAGTGAAAGGATTTTCATGAAGCACGATATGTCACGTCGAAACTTTCTATGCAGCAGTGCCATCGTTGCGACAGCGATTTCCAGTGGGGGGGTACTCTCCGCTGGCGCACAGGAATACTCGAAGGAAGGACAACCTACGCCAGTCAAGCTCGGATTGGCCAGCTATACCTTCCGCGAATTCACTCGCGCGCAGATGATCGCCTACATGAAGCAACTGAATCTGACCGCCTTGAATGTCAAAGACGTGAAAGATCATCTGCCGATGGACCCCACCGAGGAAGCGGCAGCTCTCGCCGACTACGCTGCCGCGGGGATAAAGCTGCATGCTGCCGGAGCAATCTACTTCCGCAAGGACGAGGACGATGATATCCGCAGCAAGTTTGACTACTGCAAGCGAGCTGGCATCAAGGTCATCGTTGCAGGAGACCCGGAGCCAGAGACGCTGCCGCGTATTGAAAAATTTGTGAAGGAGTACGACATCCGTTTCGCCATCCACAATCACGGACCAGAGGACAAGATATGGCACTCACCACTCGATGTTTTGAAGGTCGTGCACTCGATGGACCCACGGATGGGTTGCTGCATCGATGTGGGCCACACGATGCGCGCAGGCGTCGACCCTGTTCACGCTGTCCATGCTGTGGGGGCCCGGCTCTTCAACGTGCACATGAAAGACCTCGCCAATGCGACGGAAAAGGATAGCCAGGTCGCTGTCGGTGAAGGGCTCATGCCGGTGCGCGGCATCTTCGAGGCGTTGGTCGCCACGAAGTACAAAGGCTTCGTCGACTTGGAGTACGAAATCCATGGCGACGATCCGATGCCTGGGGTGAGCACCAGTTTCTCTTATATGCGCGGCGTACTGGCGGGCATGGGTTACAAGAAGCAGGCCTGATGAAACACAGCGACCCCACGATTGAAAGGAGTACACCCGTGAACAAGATGAACCGTCGTGAGTTAGGTTTGACTCTGTCGGCATTTGCAATGCTCGGCAGTCTCTCCGCAGAAGCACAGGCAGGGCCGTCCTCGGAGGACACCCACAAGTTGGTACACTCTGCCCTGTTTTCCTATGACAAGTTGCCCGTCAAAACCTCGCCCAACGGCATGACCTCGCGGGCCGTGGTGCGTGGAACCCTCGCTACGGGCGAGTACATCGAGGTGCATGAAACTATGCTACCCGCGGGCGAGATGCCCCATCCACCCCATCGTCACACTCACTCTGAACTGCTCTTGATCCGCGAAGGAGAGCTGCAGGTAGACAGCGATGGACAAAAGGGAATCGTGCATCCCGGTGATGTAGTCTTCACCGCATCGGCAGTGCTGCACGGCCTGAAGAACGTGGGTCACGGGCCTGCCAACTACTTCGTCGTCGCCATAGGAATTCAGAAGGCCATCACCTAGAGTTTGTTTGCTTCGTCAATAGCAAGCTGATTCCCGTGTCCGTCCCCGGATCGTCAGAATGAGGCGGACAGTTATCCAAGGTACTGAAGCTCATCGCGAGAGCATTCTCCTAAGTAAGCCAACCCGGAACAGATCGAACAACCAAGGAGTTCATCATGGATCACCTTTCCAGACGCCAATTTGCAGGGCTTGCAGCCGCTGCCGCCACTTCAACGCTGTTACCCCAGAAGGCCTGGGCCGCCGGATCGAAGTTTAAGATCGGCGTGATCTCAGACGAAATATCCGAGGACTTTGACCATGCTTGCTATGTCATTAACAAGCAGTTCGGATTGCATTGGGTAGAACTGCGTGCGATGTGGGGGAAAAATCTGCAGGCGGTTTCCGACGACGAAATCACAAAAGCGCAGAAGATCCTCGCCAAATATGATCTGCAGGTCACCGACATCAGTAGCCCGCTCTATAAAGTCAACTGGCCCGAAGCGCCTGCCTCTCGATACAGTTCCAAGGAGGATCTGCATGGCGCGAAGGAGACCACGTTTAAGCAGCAGCAGGAAGTTTTGGAACGGTCAATCTCCCTGGCCAAACAATTCAAGACCAATAAGGTACGCTGCTTCGACTTCTGGCGCATCGACGACGTAAAGCCTTACCGCAAGGCCATCAATGAAAAACTGCAGGAGTCTGCAGAGTTCGCTGCAAAACGGAACGTGCTCCTTGTGCTGGAGAACGAGTTCGAGTGCAATACGGCAACGGGCCGTGAAGCCGCCGCCACCCTTGCCGGCATTCCTTCTAGGAACCTCGCGCTCAACTGGGACCCAGGCAATGCCGTCATGCGCGGCGAACTTGACGCGTATCCCGGTGGCTGGGACGCGTTGCCCAAGGATCGTATCCATCACTGCCACGTCAAGAACGCTGTCAAGGATGCCACGGGCAAGATCGTATGGTCGCCCGTCGACATCGGGTATGTGGATTGGACCGCTCAGTTCAAGTCTCTCAAAGGAATCGGCTATTCCGACGCGGTCAATCTGGAGACACACTGGAGGGGTGCCGGCACACCGGAGGCTTCATCCATCAGGAGTTGGGAAGGGATGAAGAAGGACCTGCAACAGGCCGATGCGATCTAGCAGACCCACGACGTACAGAACCGCGGAGCATCCAGCAACCCGAAGAGTGAGACTATGCATCGCGAACCATTGACCCGTTTTGCGTTCACCGGTCGTCAGAGTGCATCCAATAAGATGCCGCGTGAGATCAATCGCAATCTCGTTTTCAATCTCATTCGTATCCACCAACCGCTCTCGCGAGCCGACCTCGCACGGATCTCAGGGCTACAGCGCAGTACGATCTCCCTGATCGTCGACGTTCTCATCCGCGAGCGCTGGATATTGGAAGGCTCGACGGTGAGTCTTCCGCGAGGTAGAAGCCCGACCGTCCTTCATCTCAACAATCAGCGCGCCGTGATTGCTCTGGATGTTCAACCATCGGAAATCAGTGTTGCAGCGATTGATCTGGGCGGCATGATCATTGCCCAGAACAAAGTCACTCTTCCAGGAGATCCATCCAAGGTCATCCAGGCAATCGTTCGCGAGGTAAAGAAGATTCTTGCGATCAATGGCCGCTCTTTCGATGGTATCGGCGTCAGCATTCCGGGGCGCCCTGAGACCAGTCCTGAGAATCCCGTCTTCACTCCCAGAATCCTTTGGCCCGTTCTGGATTTGAAGAAGAAACTCCAGCGCTCCACCGGTCTGCGCGTCAAGATGGATAACGTGGCGAACGCGTGCGTGCTCTCCGAGGTGTGGTTCGGTGAAAGCGATGGTGTTCATGACCTCGTCGTTGTCAATGTCTCCGAAGGCATCGGCACCGGAATCTTCGTCAACGGCCGTATTCTCCGCGGCAGGGACGGCATGGCCGGCGAGTTCGGTCATGTTCAGATCGAAAGTGATGGCCCGCTCTGCCCCTGCGGTGGCACAGGCTGCTGGGAGAGCTTTGCCTCCAATCGTGCTGCCCTCCGCTACTACCAGGAGATTACCGGCAAACCCGGCCCTCCTAGCTTTGAGGCTCTCGTGCGCCTGGCACAGAATGGCAATGCCTTCGCCATTCAGGCCATCGACAAGATGTCTTTATCGCTTGGGCGAGGCTTGCGC
>DATCDL010000552.1:0-4260 GCA_036510715.1 Acidobacteriaceae bacterium | reverse complement strand
GCTTCTCCATCACCCAGATACCGTAGTAGTTGATGTCGAACTCATACCAGGCGAGGCCGTGACGGGCGCTGACCGGATGCGCATGGTGGTTGTTGTGCCAGCCTTCGCCGCCGGTGAGGAGAGCGACCCACCAGTTGTTGCGGGAGTCGTCCTTGGTTTCGAAGCGGCGCTTGCCCCAGAGGTGGGTTGCGGAGTTGACGAGCCAGGTGGCGTGGAGGCCGACGGTGACGCGGAGGAAGGTTCCCCAGAGCATCATGCCGATGGCGCCAACGACGCGATGGCCGGGCGAGAGAGCAGCGCCGAGGGCGAGCTGCGCGAGGCCGGTGACGACGAGCGGAACGTAGTGGTATTTTGATAGCCAGACGTGAACGCGATCCCGGGTGAGGTCGGGAGCGTAGCGGCCGAGGAGAGCGGTCTCAGAGTGCAGCGCGCGACCGGAGAGGATCCATCCAGCGTGTGACCACCAGGTGCCATCGTGCGGCGTGTGCGGGTCGCCTTCCTGATCGGAGTTCTGATGATGGACGCGATGCGTGGCCACCCAGAAGATGGGTCCGCCTTCAAGGGCGAGGCAGCCGCAGGCGGTGACGAAATACTCGAGCCACTTGGGAACGCGATAGCCTCGGTGCGTGAGCAGGCGATGGTAGGCCATGCCGATACCGACGTTGATCGCGAGGAAGTACATGATGAAGAACGCGCCGAGATTCTTCCAGGAGAAGAAAAAGAGTGCGGCGACAGCACCGACGTGGAAGAGCCCCATGGCGATGGTGGTGATCCAGTTGATGCGGCCCTGCTGGTGCTCGCGGCCCATGCGCAGATCCTGCTTGATTTTTTGCGTGACCTGATGGCCGGCGGCGGTTGCGGTACTCTTCTCTACTGCAGGAAGTACTGGATTCATCTTGTTCTCAATTCCCAGGAGTAATGTGGATAACTACTAGGTCTAACGATACCGGGAGTGTGATGCGACGTGTGTAAGACTTTTGTAATGCCTAAGTTGACTAAGTCTGCTCTGATGTTTGCGGGATCGCGCACGGTGGCGATCTCTTGTTGCGTGGTGCTGATGGGGGCCACCTCCGGGGTGCTTGCCGGTGCGGCGCTGGCGCAGTCCAGTGCGCCGACGGTGGTGAATCTGGCGTCGAGCAAGGAGCTGCTCTTGCCGGTTCCGGGCGATCCGCAACGGTTGAATAGTCTGCCGATGTCGCTGGCGGTGTCGCCGGATGGGCGGTGGGTTGTGAGCCTGAATGCGGGGTATGGGACGTATGAGTCGGGATATGCGCAGTCGCTTGCGGTGATGGATACGCGGAGCGGAGAGGTGAAGGACTTCCCGGATGCGCGGGTTGACGCGGGAGCGAAGCAGACGTTCTTCTCCGGGCTGGCGTTCAGCGCGGATGGGACGAAGGTGTATGCGAGCCTCGCGTCGTCGACGGATCCTGTGGGCGACGGTGGGAAGAAGACCGGCAATGGGATCGTGGTGTATGGGTTTGCCGACGGTGCGCTGACGCCGCAGGAGTTTTTCAAACTGCCGATGGTGAAGCTCGCGAGCGGGAGGCATACGGCTTACCTTCCGACCGGGGATGGGACGATGGGTATCCCGTATCCGGCGGCGATTGCGGTGGTGCCGGGGGTGAAGGAGCGGCTGCTGGTGGCGGAGAACCTGTCGGATGCGGTGGTGTTGATGGACGCAGCGACGGGGGAGATGGAGCGCAGCTTCGATGTAGGCGAGAGCGCGGATGTGCCGTCGACGTATCCGATCGCGGTTGCGGTGACCAAGGATGGGAAGCGGGCGTTTGTGGCGCTGTGGAATGCCAGCAAGGTGGTGGAGTTGGACCTCGCGAGCGGGAAGGTGGTGCGAAAGCTGGCGCTGCTGAAGCCGCGGTCGGCGATTGCGCCGGGAACGCATCCTTGTGCGTTACTGCTGGATGAGCGCGCGGGAGTGATGTACGTGGCGCTGTCGAATCGCGATGCGGTTGCGGCGGTTGCGATTGGGACGACGCGTGCGCCGGAGCTTGCGGTGCGCGGGTACTTCGATACGCGGTTGCCGGGACAGAGCTACTTTGGCGCGGAGCCGGAGTCGCTGGCGATGAGCTCGGATGGGGCCCATGGACAACGGCTGTATGTGGCGAATATGGGATCGGATGCCGTTGCGGTGTTCAATACGGGGCGGCTGCGCGGTGTGGCGAGGACGAAGGGATTTGCGGAGCCGCTGGGGTTTGTTCCGACGGAGTATATGCCGCTGGCGCTGGCGTCGACGGGTGGCAAGCTGTATGTGACTACCGACAAGGGTAAGGGAACTGGGCCGAACAACTTCCCGCAGCGGATTGCGGTGGGTGCGACTGGCAGGCAGAGGAGATCGTCCTCTACCTACATTGCTACGCTGGTGTACGGGTCGTTGGCGGCGATTGATGAGAGTGCGATCGACACTGGGCTGAAGGCTTCGACCGATGTGGTGCTGGCGTCGAACCGCATGAAGGCGGCGAAGGAGACGATTCGCTTTGCGAGTGGCGGAACGAGTCCGATCAAGCATGTGATCTACATCATCAAGGAGAACCGAACGTACGACCAGATCCTGGGAGACCTGAGCGCGGACGGCAAGCAGGTGGGCAATGGTGATCCATCGCTGGCGATGTATGGCGCAGCGGTGACGCCGAATGAGCATGAGCTGGCGCTGCAGTTTGGGCTGCTGGATAACTTCTACGACTCGGCCGAAGTGTCAGGTGATGGGCATGTGTGGTCGAATGCGGCGATTGGTACGGACTATCTCGAAGACACGTGGCAGCAGAACTATCGGGGCCAGCAGCGAACGTACGACTATGAGGGGATGGTTGCGGATGGGTATCCGCTGCTGCAGCATATTCCGGATGTCGCGGAGCCGCAGAGTGCCTATATCTGGACGGATATGGTCGCGCACGGAAAGAGCGTGTATCACTTTGCGGAGTACATTTCGTCGATCTTCTGTGGAGACAGGGCGGCGAAGAAGATCGAGTCTGATCCGAAGCAGGGCGTGATGTCGGGCGGAGAAGTGGTGTGCTCGACGCCAACGATTCTGCCGGGTGAGGCGCTGCCTGCGGAGTGGGGCGGAGGAACCAATCTTTGGCCTTGGGCGATTCCTCGGCTGGCGGGAAACATTGCGACCAAGCCGGAGTTGGTGGGGCACTTTGCGAAGGAGTCTCCGGACTTCAACCTGATGGTTCCTGACCAGATTCGGGTGAACATCTTCCTGCGGCACCTGGCGGTGTGGGAGAAGGATCGCGCGGCGGGCAAGGATACGATGCCGAACTTCATTCAGCTGCGGTTGCCGGATGATCATACGGCGGGGACCCGGCCGGGTGGACCGTCGCCGAAATCTTCGGTGGCGGATAACGATCTGGCGATTGGGCGCGCGGTGGAAGCGATCTCGCACTCGGCGTATTGGGGCGATACGGCGTTTTTTATTTTGGAAGATGATGCGCAGAATGGTGCGGACCATGTGGATGCTCACCGGTCGGTGGCGATTGTGGTGAGCAAGTATGCTCCGCATGCGAAGGCTGGGCAGGCGGCGTTTGTGGATAGCCGGTTCTACTCCACCGTGAGCGTGCTGCGGACCATGGAGACGCTGCTCGGCGTTCCTCCGATGAATAATAACGATGCGTTTGCTTCGCTCATCTCGACGTTGTTTGCGGGGCAGGGGGACCAGCCGGCGTTTGCGGCGGATGTGTCGAATCGCGAGAACGGTTTGATCTATACGGCGAACAAGGCCACGGCGCCAGGGGCTGCGGAGTCGATGAAGATGGACTTCAAGCATGCAGACCGCGCGGATTCCGACAAACTGAACGTGATTCTCTGGCAGGATGCGATGGGGTCGAAGCCGGTGCCGGCCATGCTGCTGGGGAAGCATCCGAAGAAGAAGGACGATGACGACTAGGTCCTGCGCGGACGGGTCCTGCGCGGACGGCGAGAGTTGGGGTGGGGGTCTCCCCCCCCGTACTTTTGATCCCAAAGTATCGAATCGAGTTGAGTTAGGGGCGGACTTGTGTCAGTCCTCTGGCCCGTTTCGGTAGAGGCGAGCCGTTGGTTTTTGTGGGCTTAGTTCAATTGTAGTGGTTGGGTGGGGGTAACTATGCCAAGTTGTTGGGAGAGAAATCGGCAGTGGTGGCAAGGGTTTTGTGGAGTTTGGGGGTTGGTGGGGGGTTGACATGCGGATTTTGGACTGTTTTTGAGGGTGTTTGGCGGGATTTATTTTTGGCCTGCGCGGACGGCGGGCCGGAGCAAGAGCCCAGGGCTAAA
>DATCDL010000551.1:0-2870 GCA_036510715.1 Acidobacteriaceae bacterium | reverse complement strand
TCCAAGAGAGCAAACCGCTCAACCAATGCTTTCGCAGACTCGGCTTTACCGCGATAAGTCTCCATCTCAAGCAGTAGTTGAGTTTTGCGAAGCTGTAGGCCGTGGGACTTGCGACGAACGATTCCGTCAAGTGTCACATATTCGTGGAACTGCTGTGGAATACCATCTGAAGTGCCTATTCGAAGAATCTTTCCGTCAATCAAGCCTTGGTGCTTTAATCCAAAAGTCTCGCAGAGCTTTTTTAATACTTGGTTAACTGCTTGATTCGTGTTTGAACAGATTAGAACGCGTTTGCCCGCCGCAAAGAGGAGTTGGTTGATAAATCCGAGCGTGTGAGTCTTTCCAGTCCCTGGAGGCCCCCAAATATATGTGATCGTCTGGGCTAGTATGTGATCGACCGCCTCCTTCTGCTCGGCATTGAGACTAGAAGAGTCCATGTGATCTGTTGGGCTATACTCGCTCGAACTAAAAACTTCGGAGTTGTCTAAGACATCATCGGCAATGGAAAGATTTATCCGCGATTCACCGCTCTTGACCTTTCCTAGTCGGTCGGCGAGCGCATCAATCATAGCTGTATTGTCGATTCTCAGAATACAGGCACTTATGAAAGATCCGAGGTCGTCGTCAAGACTGATGATGAGCCACCCTGTGCCGACGGAAACAATTCTGCCCTCAGCCGTTCTTGTCCCAATCACAATGGATACTTTTGCGCCCTCGAAGAGATCGGCGTCTCCGTCATATGGAAAGCGATAGCCATGCTCGCTACCATCCAACTCAATGGCTTGGCCTTGCTGGAGCGTTATGGTACGCATACCTGCATTCCGTCGGCGCATATCCTTTACGAGCGCGCGAAGAGCGCTAATGAATTTCTCTATCCGGGACGCGTCCTTTGGGAGTTCGAGTTCGACCTCTCTTCGCACTTGAGGGGTCCAGCGGCTCGGAACATCATGCAGACGTCCGCAGGGTCTAATCATGCCACCTAGTAACCCGGCAGGCTTTTCTGCGGCGGACGTTTGATCGACATCGTTATCGGTGCGTCCGAAGTTGTCCCCCTCATCGTAGAAGCTCCCCGAGTCCGCCTCAACTGCTTCACCATCTATGGCAGGAAGTCGCGCTTTGGCAATGCTGTCGGGCTGCGACGGAGAATCCGGCGCTGCCGATCGTAGGGGTCTCTCACGGCCAAGTTTTGCCAGTGCTGCATCTACATCGAGTTTTAAGCTACGCATTCTAGGGACATTTCTGTTCGAGAGTTCGTCAGAAAGAGCGAGAAGCACCGCCGCATTGTCTACAGACCGTTGATATAGCTCCACAAGGGATTGTCCTCGTAGATTCAGGTAGGGTCAGCGCGCGTGCCCATCTGTCCGGTGCAGAAACCGAAGAGGTGGTCAATTGGGCATTGCTGAAGCGGAGAGGTCTCCATCACCTGATTACAGGCTATGAACTTCCAGTGATCGAGGTTGACGGGGAGTTCGGCGACATCATCAAGCTCTTTATCCGCATCAATTCGACTGGCAAAGCGCTCACCGGCCAGGAGAAACGAAATGCAAAGTATTACAACAGTCCCTTTCTCAAAGAGGCTGCTCGCCTTGCCAACCGGTTCGAGCGTTACTTTATCGAGAACAAGATCTTCAGCCCTGGTCAACTGAGCCGAATGAAGCACATTGAATTCATTTGCGAACTGATGCTTTCACTGGCTCAAGGAGACGTACTAAACAAGAAGACAGCTCTGGACCGGGTAATGGATGTAAAGTCCTTTGACGGACGCCAATTGGGCAAGGCTTCGCGAATGGCAACGACCGTCCTGAACCGCGTCGGGCGTATGTTTCCCCGACTCAAGACGACTCGCTTCCGGCAGGTAACGGATTTCTACACTTTGGCGGTGCTGATTGGGAAGTTCGAACAGGAAGGGCTCATCCTGACAGACCGGCGCAGGAACAGCTTCGCCTGGGCCATGTTGCAGACATTTTCGAGCAAGGTCGATGAAGTGCGCGAGCTGCAGCGGAAAGCAAAAGGAGCGAAATCCGACCAGGAACTTTATCGCGATTACCTTCTGACTGTGTCGCAAATGACGGATGACGTTGCCCAGAGACGTAAACGTGAGAAGACTCTACGCGGAATTCTCGGCAGCCTGTTCGCGCGGAAGGATGCGCAGCGTGGTTTCACGCCAGAGCAACGCCGGATCCTTTGGAACACGACAGCCAACCGAGTGTGCGCAACCTGTGGATGCAAACTGACATGGGAGGATTTCACGATAGATCACGTTGATCCGCATAGTAAAGGCGGACGAAGCCGCCTCGACAATGCTGCACTCATGTGCCGCAAACACAACTCCCAAAAGGGCAATCGTCGACGGAAATTGCATGGCTGATACCGGACGAACGTGCGATGGTCGGGGCAAACAACAGCCTTCAGAGCCATTAGCAGTTTTCCTCATCTAGGACCAATGACCTCTCCTCGACAAATGGTACTTCCATAAGATTTTTGGTCAAACGGTAGACGTGAGGTGACAATGAAGCTCGTGGCGGATGCAAATGTTTGGTACGACATCGCAAGCGGGAGAATCGACCCGGAACAATTCAAACGCCATGATGGCGGGTTATACGCCACTCCCACTTCATTGTTGGAGATTGCGTCCGGGATCAATGAGCGGTTACTCCATGATAGAAAGGGGGCGGCTTCAGCAGTCCTGAATTACGCTACGGGTGTACTGGAAGACACCGAAACCCATCTTGCTGGATTATGGGGAACGAATATTCCCCGTGAGCAGATCACATGGATTGAGGGATTCAAGTCAATATCACTAGCGACATCAGTCGAGGAGCTTGAAAGTGGGATTGCCGATTACGCATCCCGGACCGTTCGACGCGTGG
>DATCDL010000550.1:0-2856 GCA_036510715.1 Acidobacteriaceae bacterium | reverse complement strand
TTCTCGCTGCCGATCAGCGCTTCTTCTGACTTCTTTCCCAGGATGATCGCTGCCTGCAGTCGCGCGTTCAGCAGTTCCGCCGCTTCAGTCAGTTCATGTTGGCGCACGGAGCCCAAAAGCAAAGCCTGGTTCATCGCGACTGTATCGTCGTGAAACTGGCCCGCTTCGATCACCTGGACCATAATGCCGAGATGGTCATGGTTCGGCCCGAATAGCGGCCACATCGAGTACGACCAGTAAAGCGGATGGGCATCGGTATGCTCCTGTCCGGTATGGCGATCGGCTATCCCTGTCTGGGCGACCCGGTCAAGCAGGATCATGCATTCGTCCGAGCAGTGGGCGACGCTGGAGAAAGCCATTCCGATCAATTCATCTTTCGATTTGCCGGTGAGCAGGCAGAAGGCCAGGTTGACGTAGCGGAGTGTGTGCAAGGAACCGCACAATCCAGCCATGGGCATGGGCGAAGCGTCGGCAACGACGCCGCAGAGATTCGGTAGGTCCATTTCCTGCTCGGCGTTGTCCACCCGTGCTGTTGCCATCTCTCCTCTGTGTCAAACCTTGCGGTTGAGTAGCAACTCTTCCGAGCCCAAGACCGACAGCGGTTGTGGGATCCCGGTGATGAGGTCGACGTAGTTCTTCAAGCGCTCCCCGACGACGATGCCGTCGGTGGTGATTTTATACTTTCGGATATCCCGGCTGTGCGCGGTCCTGCGCATCTTCACCACCATCATAATCTGGCAGAGTTCACCATCGATCTCTACATAACGCATCCGGATGATGTCGTCGGTGAGGAACGAGATGGAATAGCTGCTGAAGGCCAGCTCGGTGAAGGTCTCCGGCATCTCCAGGGTGCTGAGGATGGTGATACCGATAGCGGTCAGGGCGAAGATCATGCGGTAGAGCGATTCTCGAAAGTCGGCGCGGAAGGCAGGTGCTAACGCCATCTCGAAGCCCGCCAACGAATCAATCACCAAACGCTTCGCTCCGGTTCTCTTCACGGCGTCGAGAATCTCCTGCATCATCTCGTCCACCGACAGGTCCAGCGGTCGCAGGTAGATGACTTCCAGCTTCCCTTCGGCGAGCGGTGTCTGGAGATCGAGTCCAAATTCAGACGCACGCGCCGTGTATTCGTTGGGCCGCTCTTCAAAGACCGCCGCAATGCCCGGTTCGCTCGCGCGTATGCCCGCGGCAAGGAATTGCGTCGCTATCAGCGATTTGCCGGTACCCGAGGAACCGGCGATCAGCAGGCTGTCCCCCTCCGGGAGGCCTCCGCCCATCATTTCGTCCAACGCCGGAATGCCCATGGATAGTCGCTTCACTCTACTAAATGTCTTCCTCTGGCCAACCAGGCCAAGGGTGCGCGAAAAGGCCTGCAGCCCGTCTTCTGTGATGCGGAAGGTGTGCAGCCCCGGCACCGAAGCTTGTCCACGCAGCTTCATGACCTGCATCTTGCGCACGACCGAGTTCCGGTCCACTTGCTGGAAGAGCCACAAAAGGCCATCGGACACAGTGAAAACGGGATTGTCGCGTAACTCCGATTCGGAATACTCGCCAATCAGGAACGTGGTCGCTTCCCAACTCGTGAGCAGCAGCGCCAACTGCTGCACGAACGTTTGTACCGCCATATCCCTGCCTTCATGCATCTCGCTGCGTAGCACGGTGCGGAAGGAGTCCACCACCACAATGCTCGGGTTGGCGGCCTCCACCCGTTTGGAAATCTCGTCCAGTACTCCCTGTAGCCCGCGCTCGACGAGATCCTGGCTCAGGTTGACGAAGCGCACCGCATTGTTCAACTTCGCTGCATCGAAGAAGCTGAATTGCTGCTGGTAGCGAAGCATCTTCATCGCCGGTTCGCCCAGCACGGTGAAGTAAAGGGCGGGCCGCTCCGCCGTCGCATTGGCGAAGATGAACTGGTGCGCTAAGGTCGTCTTGCCACATCCTGGCGCTCCAGCAATGATGTTGAACGAAAACTCGGGGAGGCCGCCGCCAAGTATTTCATCCAGTCCCGGTACTCCGGTGGGAAGTTTGTTGATTTTGACCCTATTCTGTTCGTTCATTTTGATTGGTTCCCTTCAAACTTCATTTCGGAGCCGAGCACATCTGGCCACACATCATGCAGGAGTCGCAGCGTCAGAGACTCGCCAATGAATGTGGTCATCAACCCGATTAGATTCGCAATGAGCACGGCGCCCGACTCCGCCGCGTCGCCCTTCAGACCTTCCAGCGAGCCGTCTGACTTAACTTCCCATCCGTCGAGATCTGGAGACTCCTGCTTTGCCAAGGTCAATGCGCGCGCCAGCAGGGAGCGAAATCCCGCAACCCCGGCGAGCGTGGCAAATGGACGGCGGAGCTTGTCGCACACCCGAGACACCGCCTGGATATTCTCCTGGGAAGGGCTTGCCTCGGCCTCTTCGGACACAAGAAGTCGTCGGACGAGATCACGGATCTTCGGATTGTCTGCGCTTCGCATCATTTATTCGCTGAGGCTTTGTAATGGCTTTCCGAAGAACAAGTTTACTCCGTCGCGAACCTACCGATTGATCAAAGCAGACCAGTCTCTATGCTCTGGAATGACGGCTATGTCATCCGTTAGCCCGGCCAAGGCGGTGGAAACCCCGCTTCTCCGCAATGTATCTTCTCAATGAGCGAGTCGAGGAGGAATGGTCGGAGAAGCTCTGCGACTACGCATTTGTTGTGCCCCCATGCTGCACCGTGGCATTGAATTGCGCCGACGAAAGACCGTAGTGGTCAATGCTGCTCTCCATCTTGAAAGCATTTCAAATATCTTGGTTTATGCGACGCGAAATGGAACCTTGATGAGGTTGGCAAGGACATTTGTCAGTGAACTAACCGGCG
>DATCDL010000549.1:0-8942 GCA_036510715.1 Acidobacteriaceae bacterium | reverse complement strand
GCCTTCGCTATCGAGAACAGAGCCGGTCTTTGAAACCAGCGTGGCTCGTACCGATACATACGCGGGGATGACATCTTCATTAAGAAGCTCACCCATCACGACGACACCGTCAGCGCGGTTCACCGGGTGCATGTCCACAATACGGACGTGAGGCGCTTCAACATCCTGCGCTCCCCAGTCATCTCCAGAACCGCTTTTGATCACATCCCAGCGCAGATAGTTCACCGGAATAACCTGCGGCGGCACGTGTTGCTCCGGCACGATAGGCCAATTTACAGCCCAATGGTCCCCGATGCGCACGACGTGAACATCCCGCTTGTCCTCGAAGGTCCCGACGACGGTAGACCAGCGCAGTTTCATGATCAACTCCGCATCATTGGCGGACTGGTGAAGAGGCTGCACTTCGAAACCATCGAGGGTCGCGTAGGTGCGAAGACTCAGGGCGTATCCGGTAAGGTCATGGATAAACTGCGACTGGGTAAATTCGGCCTTGTTGGCAAGGCTCGAGTAGGCCTTGTCCCACGCATGGAGTCGAATCTGGGTTCCAAGATCATTGGCCGCGGCGTCCGGAGTTGACGGTGAAACCATCAGATCCCCTTTTCCTCCTCCGGCGTAAGCAACTGCCGACGGCACGGGCCATATGGTACCGATCGCCAATAATGCTAAGGTGGCGACGGCTATAGCAACTGCGAGCAAGCGTCCCTTATTCACGAGAGCACCTCCCCATCCAGAGACCGTTCCGTAGAGAGGGGCACATCGTCATCTCGGAAACCTCGCGACCTCTTCTCCGGAAGCCAGATTACGAGCAAAGCGAGAATGCTGAAGCCGAAGGGAAGTGTTCCCCAGAGCACGCCCTGCCAGTGAGGAGGCCTCTGCGACGCATTCATTGGAATAGCGGGCGCTACACCATCTTTGCCCCAGACCGTGATGGTTTTGTTATCGAGTTCATCGACCTGACGCCAGCCGGCAAAGTAAAGCAGCGGGTCATAATAGGAATCCCGAACGATGACCCACTTCAGTCCATACCGGTCCGCGTGAGCCAGCATCGCCCGCAGGGAATCAAGGCCAGGCTTGGCGAAATATTTCGAGCTGGTCAACGCAGCTCCGCCAAATTTCGTAAGTTCCGGAAGCATGCGAGAGGAGTTCGATTCGCCGTCGACACTGTTTGCATCGGTCATGATGGCGAGTCGCGAGAGCTTGTTGCCGAAACCGAGGGTGACATAGCGGAACCGGTCATGGCCATCGCGATTGAGCCACTGGGCGACTGAGCTGACGTCAAAGTTTGCGGCGTCAGCTGGGCGGATGCTGGACCACGCGACCGCTAGCGCACACGTAGATGCCGCCAGAACTGCCACGGTAATCGCGGCCTTCAGACGGAAGCGATCGATAAATTCCATGATGACCAGGCCGAGAATTGGCAAGGCGAGCAACGCTGCCCAGTAGCTGAATCGCTCGAAGGTCAGCACCTCGAACGCGCGCCCGAGAAGCAGTTTGCCTACCGGCGTTGTCCCGCCCAGGCCCACAAGGAAGGCAACCCAGAACCCCAGCAGCAAAGGTCGAAGTCGAGTCACAGCCGCTCCGCGAATCACGATGAACGGCATGGCCAGAATGAGGGCTCCATAGGGAACGAGGAAGTAGTTGGTTCCCCACTCCGGGCTGAGAATGTAACTGGCGCGGCTGGGATGGGGAATCGGTGTCTGCGTAATCGGATACTTGATCAGGCCGATCCAATAGGGCAGAAGAACAACGGCAATGGCGAGGCCGACCACAACCGTGAGCGTGATGGTGCGCGCGATGACGGCCTGCACCGTGGGCTTCTCGTCGGTTTCGCGATCCTCGTTCTTGCCATCCAAAAGGACGAGCGCAATCACAGGCAACGCGAAGAACGCAGATCCGAAGATCAGTGTCGCATGGTGCGCGGCGGCGGCGGCTACAAGCAGCACGCTGGCTTTAAGAAACGAACGCCACTTGCCGTAGCGCAGCCAATCGAAAAAGTAGGGCAGGGCGTTGAGATAGATTGGCGCAGCAAACGTCGTACTTAATTGTCCCGCGGAATAAACGAGAAAGCTCTCGTTGCCGAGAAAAACACTCGCCAGCGCCGCATAGGAGGCCGCTCGGGGACTGACCCAGAGCCTCGAAAACCGGTACACGCCAACCGCGAGGAGCAAGATTGCGGCTAATTGAACTGCCATGTAGGCCATATTCAAGCCAAAGAGCCACGAGAGCAGGGCGACCCACTGTTGAGGAAGCGGCGGATAGGTAGTCTGAGAAAAACCCGCAAACCACTTCACATTCCAGGGATCGAACCAGTGATGTACGTAATGCGACGCGAAGAAGATGTGAAAGTTGGTGTCGTACGACTTCAATGGCAGTTGCATGAGCATGAGAGGCAAATGAATTGCAACTGCTGCCATCAGGATGAAGCTCATCGGTATCGGTTTCGACGATAAGGCTATGGAACCAGGCTTTTGCAAAGTACCCTCTAAGATCAGACTGTTTCTGATGCGACGATCACAAGCGTCGGTTGCTTTTTATTGAAGTTAAAATAGAGTCCATAGAACCGGTTCATTGTGGATATCAGATATGACACATAAGGCTCTCCCAGTGTATCCGTAACATTTTGGCGGATGGGAGACGCTACCATCGTATTTTGAATCAAATAGCTTGATACTCAGTAATAACGTTTCGGTGACCCTTGATCGCTCGATTTGACTGTTACAAAATCACGTGTGCTGTTGTGCTTCTCTTGTTTGCCGGCTCGGGACTCTCGCAGACCTACCAGGTAGGTTCCGGGGGTACGGTGAAGCCCGGACCTCAAAGCGATCAGACTTCCGGCCCTGAACATCAACTGGGTTGGGGTTCGAGCATCCAAAATGCCCGCCTGGCGCGGGCCGCAGAACTCGCACTCCAACGAGGGGATCACGCCCTAGCGTTCGAGTACGCACAGCGCGCATCCAAATCCGCGCCAAACGATCCACAACTCTTGTTCCTTATGGGGTACGCTGCACGACTCGATGGGAAGTATGGGCCGTCAGTGGATGCCTACCAACGAGGGCTTCGATTGAATCCATCTTCAGTCGATGGGCTGTCCGGGTTGGCCCAGACCTACAGCCTTATGGGCCGTACCGACGAAGCAGAACGCATGTTCAAGCAGGTTATTGCAGCCGCACCGGGGCGCAGAAATGATTTGATGGCTCTCGGTGATCTGTACATGCGTTCAGGAAACTACACCGGCGCGCTCGACTGGCTGAACAGGGCAGAACGCATTGAGCCCGCCGCGCAATCGGAGCTGCTGCTGGCAGTTGCGTACGAGCACCTCAAGCAGCTGGATTTGGCGAGCCATTATCTGGACATGGCTAAAGGCCGCGCTCCGAATAACCCTGATATTGCGCGGTCTCTGGCCGAGTTTTATCGCGAGACCGGAGACTATTCGAAGGCCGTCGACGCCTTGAAGGGGATCCACAATCCGAAGCCCGACGTCGTAGCGGAACTCGCCTACACGTACCAGCTCGATGGCAAGACGACGGAGTCCGCGCGCCTGTACCTGCAGGCCGCGGACGCCCTGCCGCGCGACCTTGGCTTGCAACTATCGGCTGCACAGGCTCAAGTGTCCGCGGGGTCTATCGATCAGGCAAACCATTTTCTTGAGCGCGCGTCCGGCCTGGATCCGAAGTACTATCGGCTGCACGCCATTCGAGCTGAGATAGCTCAAATTCAGGATCGTACGAGCGATGCCGCGCAGGAATACACCGAGGCTATCGCGAATCTGCCAGCAGCTCCCGCGGAGGGGAATCTCTACGGCATTCAGTTACACATGAATCTGGAGTCGCTGTATCAGGCCCTGGATGAGCCAGACCTTGCTCACCAGCAGCTGAAGGTTGCCCAGACTCAAATCGGAGCGCTGAACGAGCAAGGTCCAAGCCGGGCAGCGTTTTTGGGCCTGAGGGCCCTGATCAGAATGAATGCCGGCCAGCTGGACGCGGCCCTGGCAGACATGACCGAGTCCCTCGCGATGACTCCGAATGATTCGAACAGTCTTCAGCTCGACGGCGATCTGCTGATGAAGATGGGACGGACTACCGAAGCCATTGTTGTCTTCAAGAAGGCTCTGGCCATCGATCCGCAGAGCCGGTTTGCCCTGACCTCTCTGGGCTATGCCTCGCGGGCGGCGGGGGACGACGCCAGCGCCGAACGATACTTTGAGCAGCTGGCGCGGGATTATCCGTCCTCGTACGTTCCGTTTCTTGCGCTGGGAGACATGTACACAAGTCTCGACGACTACAGCAAAGCCGAGGCGTCTTATGCCCGTGGCTATGCCTTGGCTCCGAAGAACTCCCTCATTGTGTCGGGCGGCATGGACGCTGCCATCGAGGCCCACAACCTCCCATTGGCTGGCGACTGGCTTCATCGGGTGACCGACAATATGGCAATGGCCCCGCAGATCCTGCGCGAGAAGGAGCGATACTTCAGTTTCATGGGTGACAGCCGGCAATCCGCTGAATTAGGGCGCGAGGCGATCAAAGTACTTCCCCATGATCGCGATGTCGTTGTCTACCTCGGGTATGACCTTCTTCACCTGGGTGAATTCGCTGAACTTCAGGCTCTGACCACGAAGTATGCGGATGCCTTCCCGAAAGATCCTGATATTCCGCTGTTGGCCGGTTACGTTTACAAGCACGACGGGAACCCGGATCGGGCGGTGAAGGAATTTACCGAGGCGCTCAACCGGGATCCGAATGTTGTGACCGCCTATACCAATCGTGGTTATGTGCTGAACGATCTTGGTGACGCCAGACGTGCGGCTGCTGACTTCGAGCAGTCGGTAAAGCGTGATCCCAAGAACGCTGAAGCGCATATGGGCTTGGCTTTCGCCGAACTCAAGTTGCTTCGTCCACAGGAGGCAGTGGAGGAGACAGAGCTGGCGGAGTCCATAGCTGGCGACTCGAAGTTGGTTCATATGATTCGCGCTACCGCGTATGGACGCATGGGTCTGCTGGGTAAATCCGCATCGGAATACGATGCTGCTATCAAATTCGATCCCACGGATGGGTCGCTTTATATCGGCCTCGCAAATGTACTGTTTGCCGAGCGCCGTTACCAAGAGGCGGTACTGCAGCTGCAGACTGCAGCGAAGTACCTCCCCGAAGACGCCTCTATCTATGCCCTCATGGCCCGCGCGGATGCGAACCTGCATCATCGCGATGAGGCCCTGCTAAACGTTGAACTCGCTGAAAAGTATGCCGATAGGACTGATCTATCGCTAAAGCCAGCCGCTGATAAGCGCACCGTCAGCGATATCTATATCTCCATCGGCCAGGCGTTGACCACACTGGGCGACGAGAAGGACGCGATGGTGCAATTCAGCAAGGCACTCCTCGCACCCAATAGCAACCGCGTCAGCGTGCGGCTTGCGATTGCCGGGCTCATGGCGGAGCAGGGCGAGAACGCAGACGCCGAGCGACAGATCGCATTGGCGCAGATGGAAGCTGCGGCCGGTGACTCTCCCTCCCCCACCGGCGAGCAATATATTCAGGCTGCCGAAATCTTCCAGCAGATGCATGAGTACGAGTTGTCACAGACGTATCTGGAGCGTGCAAAATCAGCAGGCGCGCCGGATATGGCCGTTCGCATCGGTTTGGCGAACAGCTATCTGGCATTAGGAGAGACCAGGCGCGCTGCTGCCGAACTGGACGCAGTCAAACATACGGATGACAGTGAAGTTGACTACCAATATCTCCTTACCCAGGCTGCTGTAGAGCAGCAACAGCATCGCACCACGGAAGCCCTCTCCACGTTTGCGCAGGCCTCGACTGACGCCGGTACCGACCAGACGGCCGAGAAGGGACTGCTCGAGGCAGGGGCAAACGAGGGCCTGCGCATCAATCCAGTGGTGAGCGTTCTGTCCAACCTCACCATTCAGCCTATCTTTGAAGACAGCACCGTTTATGTGCTGGATTCGAAACTCGACAGTCCGAACGGCCCTGTCCTAAGCACCGACCTTGCTAATTTACCGCCGCCGCGATCCTCAATCGAGACAAACTGGATCAACGCCTTCCATCTGCATCTTCCAAACCTGCCGAAGAATGTAGGATTCTTTCAGCTGCGGAACGCTCGCGGCACCATCTCCGTGCCGGCGACGAATTCGATCGTGCACCGCGACACAACGGACTATACCGCCAGCTTTGGACTGACCCCAACGCTGCACCTAGGGTCCAATGCTGTGACGTTCGACAGCGGGATTCAGGGGACGATTCGTCGCGACTCGCTTTCTCCTGTTCAGTTGAATCAAAACATATTTCGCGTCTTCACCTACATGACGACGACTTCCTTCCTCAACGCTGTTTCAGCCGACGGATTCTTCACCTACGAAACTGGTCCGTTCACCGAAATTTCTCTCAAGGGGCAGGCCGTAGCTGGTGATATCAACTTTCGCGTGGGTGCGCCCTGGGGAAGAACATCGCTGGTCACAGGGTGGGGGATGAATGATCAAAAGTTCACGTCGCAGCAGTTGGGGAACAGCGAAGACTATTTCACCTCCTCCTACATCGGGCTTACGCACCGCTTCTCGAAGTACTGGAATACGGAGGCGATTATGGAGGATCGGCGCGCATGGCGAATTGTCCCATTCTCACCTCTGCATTCGGCGATCTCCCAGGCTATACGACCTGCGGGAACAATTGACTTCTCCCCGACGCCGTACTGGGACATCCAGGCAACCGGTTCGTACGAGAGCACGCGAGGCTTCCACGTCTACGACGCCGTACAAAACGGATTTTCCGTGTCCTATACTCACCCGATCAGTCGTGCGTTCGCGGACGCCAAACGGAAGCTCCACTTGAAATATCCCATCCGCTTCTCGGCGGGCATTCAGGAAGAAACCTTCCTCAACTTCACTCAGGGAAAGAATCAGATTCGGCCATACGTGAGCATCACAATATTCTAGAGACGATGTGCGCAACTCCTGATCACAGAGGGCGACGATTTGTTCGTTGTCCCGGGGTGGATCTCGGGCGCTGGAGCATCTGCGAGGCGGTGCGGGTACAGGTTCACGAGTGCGACACCCTACAGACGGTGGCTCCTGTTGATGCAGCGATGAGTTATTTGCCAAAGGTTGCCTCGCCCCGAAACAAAGTGGTGGGTGAAATAAATTTCAACCTGAGCAAAACTTGCTTGGTCGGCAGGTTCGGGAGCTGCTACTATCAAACTTCCGAGGGGTAAAAGCCCCCGGTACGATCTAATGCTTTTGTCTGGGTATCTATCCAGCCGAAAATATCATCAGAATAGGCATTATGACGAAGATTTGTTTGATTGCAGCATTTCCTCCCAGTAGCGGACCGTTGAGTGAATATTCCTACCATATAGCCCGAGAGTTGCAACGCCATAAAAATGTGGAGTTGACTATTCTGGCTGATGAATTGGAGGAAGATGCTCTCGCCACGGATGCCCACGGCAATCCGGTCCATGCTTCGTGTTCGCCGCAATTGCCCGGGGTGAACGTCATACGCTGCTGGAAGTTCGGCAGCCTCGCAACTCCGCTTCGGCTCCTCAACATGGTTCGCCAGTTGAAGCCTGATGTGGTTTGGTTCAATCTCGTTTTCTCGAGTTTTGGCGCCCCGGATAGTCCCTTTGCCGCATTTTCAGGCCTCACTGCGCCTGCGCTGACGAGAGCCGCCGGCTTTTATACGCACATTACTCTCCACCATATCGTCGAGCATGTCGATTTTTCCAGCAATGGATTGACCCGCGAGAAGCTGTATCGCACGGGCACCGAATTGGCGACACGCTCTCTTCTGCGGGCAAATTCCGTATCTGTTCTACTCTCGGATTACAGGCGCACGCTCATGACAAAGTATGCGGCGGAGAACATCATCGTCGGGACGCACGGCACCTTTGCGACGATCCCGAGCCCGCCGGACTTCACCAAGCGTTGCAATCCCGACCATCGCATTCTGGCCTTCGGAAACTGGGGTACATACAAGCGTTTGGACAAGTTGATCGCCGCATTCCCGTCCGTGCTGGAGAAGCTTCCAAATGCACGCCTGATTATCGCGGGTGGCAACCACCCGGCTGCCGCCGGGTACTGGGAGGCCGTCCGGGACTCAATCCCTGCAGGCATGCCGATTGAATTCCTCGGCTACGTCCCAGAGAAAGACATCCCGAGCCTATTCGGAACAAGCTCTCTCTTGGTCATGCCCTACGATTCATCGACGGGATCCAGCGGTCCGGCTCATCAGGCTTGCGAATTCGGTGTACCTATCGTGTGCGCAGATATTCCTGACTTCCGCTGCATGGCCGCCGACGATGACATGGCGATTCTCTTCTATAAGAAGAATGATGCCGCGGATCTTGCAGACAAATTGCTGGCAGTGTTGCAGTCTGCAGAACTGCAGCGCAAAATGTCGGAGTACAACTACGAGGCAGGCGTGCAGATGACGATGGCCAACGTCTCACACAACTACCTGCGTTGGTTCGAACTCCATAAATTCAAACGTACGATCGCAGGGGAGGGTTCATTCGCTCGACTTCGGAGCCGCTGGTTCGGTTCCTTCCTCACGCAGCGCGGAAAGTCTTCGAAGCAGTGGAGGCAGGGAACTGCGCTTCTACCTACGGTTGCGATCAGGGATGTCAGCCGCGGTCAAACGGGCTAAAGGAAATTTTGTCAGAGTTCGATGCTTGCTTTCTGAGGTTTTCGTTCCATAATCGTTGGTATGTCACCATTCCAAAGTCACGTCGAGCACAATAGGTAATGCTGCGCATACCCAATCGATTCATGAGGCTGCTTCGTGTGTCACAAGGATTGTCCTCCTGCGCCGCGATCTGCGTACCAATTTTGTCTGGGGATCATCGGAAGAGGCCGATGGCACGCCCCGCGGGAACTCCAGTGTTATTCAGAAATTTTCGTGCGCTCGCAACTCTCATCTTCACCTTCACCTTCTTTTGGG
>DATCDL010000548.1:0-9739 GCA_036510715.1 Acidobacteriaceae bacterium | reverse complement strand
GTCGTTAACGCGCAGTCCGCCCTGCCTGCTTACCTGCCACAACAGCATGTCAGCGGTACCATTCGCATCTGGGGCTACGGTAGCCGTCGCGACGACTATGTCGGCTCTCTCGTGCGTGCCTGGGAAGCGGCTTTTGTCCGTGAGCAGCCCAATATAAAGTTTGCGAACGGCATGTTGGGCAATGCCTCGGCGATCGGCGGTCTTTATACTGGCGTCGCCGACATCGCCCTGATGGACAGGGTCGCTTGGCCTATCGAAATCGACGGCTATCAAGAACTCTTCCATCATGATCCCGCCGGCTTCACAGTCGCGACCGGCAGCATTGACGTTCCTCACTATGCTCCGGCACTCGTCATGCTGGCCAATCGTGCCAACCCGCTTGCACACGTCTCCATTGCGCAGCTTGATGCGCTCTATGATGCCAACCGACTTCGCGGTGCGGCTCCAGTCCGCTCCTGGGGAGATCTGGGCGACACTGGCACCTGGACGGCGAGGCCGATCCATATCTATGGCTATCGCATCGCAAGTCAGCAGGATCAATTCTTCGAGCGCGCCGTGATGGGAAAGGGCGATCAGAATTGGAACTGCACTCTGCGCATCGAGCCCTCGGAAAAAGAACTCGTCCGGGCCATAGCAGCCGACCCAGATGCACTCGGCTTCGCTTCGCTCGCAAGTCCCGATCCGCTCACCAAATCGCTCGCGATCATCCCGCAAGGCAGTGACCGGCCCGTCTCACCCACCCGCGCCACCGTTGCTTCGCGCGCTTACCCTCTGGCCCAGCCCATCTGGATTTATATCAATCAGGCTCCCGGCAAATCAGCTGATTCCAAAGTCGCCGAGTTCCTTCGCTTCATCCTCAGCCGCGACGGGCAGGCAATCATCGCGACCCACGGCGGGTATCTGCCTCTGCCTTCCGCACTCGCTCTGACCGAGCGGGAGAAAGTGAAATGATGCGTTACCGCTTACTTTTGGCCGCCTTCGTCTGCGCCTTTCTCGGCGGTGAAGGCGGTGTCTCCGCACAGAATGGCGCGACCGACTATCTCAAAGACCTTCAGCCCTATCATCCACACCAGCAGGTCAGCGGGACCATTCGCGTCTGGGGCAACGACCAAGTGCAAGGGCTGATGCAGGAATGGCAGGCTGGCCTGAGCAAGGTTCAGCCCAACCTGCATTTTCAATCCACGCTGCCTGGCACCGAAGCCGCCATGGCCGGTCTTTATGCCAACATTGCCGATCTTGTCTTTGTCGGCCGCGAGCCCTATCCTCCGGAGATTCACGCGTTCGAGGAGCGCTTCGGCTACGCCCCATTGGAGGTCCGTTTCACCTCCGGCAGCTACGCTGCGCCGGACAAGGACTTTTCACTCATGGTCTTTGTGCATAAGAACAATCCCTTGCAGCACCTGACGATGGGGCAGCTTGCATTGGTGTTTGGCTGCGGCTGTGATGCAGCCGGCAAGCCACTGCTCACGTGGGGCCAACTGGGCTTGACCGGCGCTTGGGCAACGCAGCCGGTTCATGTCTACGGTTATACCCTGGAAACTGGTATGTCGATCTTCTTTCAGCATGTTGTGCTCCACGACTCGCAACGCTGGAACAGTACTATGAAGATGTTCGATAACGGCTATCACCCCGACGGCAAAGTCATCAATGCAGGAGTCTATGTGCTACAGGCGTTGGCCCGCGATCCGGACGGAATAGCATATGCCAACCTGTTCTACGCCAGCCCCGGAGTGAAGACAATCGCGCTCGGTAAAAACTCTAACGGACCATTTATCGCGCCAACCCCCAAGACAACCTGGCTGCGGGAATATCCCCTCACCCGTTACTCAACTGTCTTCTTGAACCGTAAACCGGGCCAACCCATCGATCCAAAACTGCGCGAGTTCCTGCTTTATATCCTCAGCAAAGAGGGGATGGCAGCGGTTGTCCGTCACGCCTATCTGCCGCTGGATGAAAAGTCCACGGCTGAAGAACGCCGCAAGCTCCGATAACTCCGCACTGCTCTGGCGCGTCCACTTCAGCCGCGACCACCAGCGCTAGTTTCTACGGCTTGGATCTACTCAAGCCTTTTCCGCTGCCGCTCGAGTTCCGCTTGGGGAAGGGGAAGATACTGCCCCTGCGCCGCCACAATTTCCTGACCTTCGCGACTCAGGATAAAGGAGAGGAACTCCTTCAGCCGGGGCTGCAACTGGGTTCCCGGAGGACGGTTGAGTTGGATGAAAATGCTACGTGTCAGCGGATAAGTGCGGTTCTGCACCGTCTGCTGAGTGCAGAATAGGAAGGGGCCTCGGGCATTCCAGGAGAGCGCAATGGCCTTGACCCCAGGCTTCCCCGCGGCATGGGCCAGCCCCGCCCATGCAATGCCGAATCGGTTGTTCGACAGGTCATCCATCATCTGGTCTGTGGTGCCGGAGTGACCGGTTGCCTGTTTGGCGGAGGTTTCGACGTATTGCCTGAGATTCGAATTCCACTTGGTGCCGCCGTGGAATACCGTGAGTTCAAAGAAGTTCGACATGCCGGTCGGAGCGTAGCCATAGGTCTGGATCGGCTTGTCTGCCCAGTCGCCGGTGAGGCCGAGCTGTCCCCATGTTCGAATGTTTTCGCTCGCCGGACGAGCGGGACCGCTCACCCACTTGTACCCTGCATAGCCTCCGGTGCGTTCGGCGCCGAAGATTTGATCGAGTTGCTTCATGGTGAGGTGGGTCAAGGGGTTGTCCTTGTTGACATAGATCACCTCGGCCCAGGTCCGGCCCAACGCCCGATAGGAGCCAGTTGCGACTGTGACCTGGAAGGGCCCGTCGTTATGGAAGACCTCGGCAAAGGACAGAAACTCGGTTAGGACGGGTTCGCGACCGTTGGGAGCAAGATCGGCTGCGCCTCCTTCCAAAGCTCCAATGGCGGCGTCGCCACTGAGAAGTGAGTCGTGAAAGACAACACCCGGCTGAAACTTCCTGAAGCCCTCCTCCCAGGCAGCCATGAGGCCGGCAAGATCGCTGCCGTTGTCACGAATAACGCCGGACACATGCTGATGTGGAGCATAGTGAGGTAGATTTTGCAACGCAGCTTTGGAGGCTGCACTCTGACCAAGGAGCGGCGGAGCAACTGCAACCAAGAGCCATGCCAGACCGAATTTACACTTCATGAACAGGACCGTCCTCTTGTTCGACTAGAAAATCACCTTCACCGCCAGCTGGAGTTGGCGCGAGGAGTTCGCGGTTGGGCTTGACAGCACTCCAGCAGTCGACAACGGAGCGATGGTGGTGGTGGATGGTGCCAGGGGCACTGGGGGAGCACTGTAAATCTGCTGATCGTTATTGTTGGGTGGCGTAAAGTTCGTGTGGTTGAGCACGTTGAATAATTCAACACGAAACTGTACGTTGAACTGATCCGATATTTTTCTGATCGCGTTGTTCTTGAAGAGGGAGACGTCGAGATTGGCAAAGCCCGGCCCTGTGATGCTATTGCGGCTGGCGTTTCCGCGCAGATAAGGATTGGGCGTCCCGGCGCCGCCAGGGAACGGGAAGCAGGCGACGTTGACATAGTTGAGACCGGTCTTCTTGAAGTTATGGTTGACCGGATCGCAATTTGGAGCCCGGTCCGGATAGTCCCATGGATCGGTGCCCAGCTTACCAAGAGGATCTCCGCCAATGAGTGGAGTAAAAGGCGTGCCGGTACTCTGTGTGTAAATGCTGCCGAGTTGCCATCCGTTGCGAGCGACAGCCGCCAGTCCGCCCGTGCGGTCGTTGTTAGGGAGATTATAGATGGCACTCATTGCAAAGATCTTGCCGATGTCGAAGTCGGAGCGTCCATAGCTGAGTGCCGGTGCAAACCAGTCCAAAGAGGGAACGGAGTTGCCGAAGGCATCGCCTGCGATCGTCGCCGAGTTGTTGTCCAGGCTCTTGCCGTAGGTGAAGGACGCCTTGAGTTCAAGGCTGTGCTTGACGCGAGCGGTAACATCGGTGTCGAGCGCCGCGTAAGAGGAGTAAGCAGACCACCAGAGCGCACGGATGTCTCCGGCGTTCGGATTGATCTGGGTGCCGGAAGGTAGGCCTCCGGTGGAGGGCCATAGATAACCACCCTGCGGCGTCCTCGTCGGAAGGACGACGTTAGCGTCCTCGACGCGGAACGGCTGATGCACGCCCCGCGAGCCGACGTAGCTGGCAGAGAAGGTGACATCGCGAACAATCTGATGCTGCACGCCGGCATTCCACTCCATCACATAGTTGCGCGAGGGATGAGGATCGATATACGCCTGGCCAAGCCCTGACGGCTTGGTGGTGAGTTGCTGCTCCACAAAATTCGGATCGGCGCCGATTTTGACTGCAGGATTCGTTGTGGTGCCGGTTTGAAAATAAGGGGACGAGAGCACCGAGAGGATCTCGAATTGATAGAGTAAGGGCAGCACGTCGTAGACGCCAAAGCCGGCGCGCACGGAAGTCTTGTGATTAGAGAAGGGGTCGAGGACGAAACCTACACGAGGCTCGAAGTTCTTGTAAGTCGGATTATAAAAGTAAGGACTGCCGAGGTGAGGTGTGGCGTCGGTTATCTGGCGCAGCGTTGAAAGCTTGCCGGCGACCTCGGTGGGGACTGAGGACATCTCATATCTCATACCGAGGTTGAGTGTGAGCTTGGGCATGACGTGCCAGTCATCCTGAATGTAACCACCCACCAGAAACTGCCGCAGGTTGCGCGGGGTGAGCGTGCTGGCGATGCCGGCGGTCAGGTTCTTAGGCTTGTTGTTTGTGAACGCCGTGGTGCTGCCAAACTTGAAGAGACCGTTGGGGTTGCTGAGAGCGAGGATGTTATTCTGCAGCCGTTCAAAGGAGGCGCCGAACTTGATGGTGTGTTTGCCCATTGTAAGGAACGCATCGTCGTAGCCCTGAAACGAGGTGAACCGAAAGAGGTAAGCCGGCGACGATCCGACACCGCCAACGAGCCGATCAATCCCCGGGACGTTCACGCCCGGGGCAGTACGGCCTGGAATCAGGCCAAGAGATGTGTCTGCGGCTAGAGGGTTCACCGCCGAGAGACCAATATTGTTGGCTATGTTCTGCCGGTTTAGGCCGAAACGAACTGTGTTGATGAAGCTCGAATTGAAGATGTGATTCTCTTCAAGAATAAGATCCTGGCGGCGCGTCTTGGAAGAGATCGTCGTGATGTCTTGAGCGTCGCCGATCGTGAAAGGCGTGTTGTCGAAGAGATAGGTCCCGAAGAGGTTGTCTTTCGCGGATATTTTGTGATCAATGCGCGTGGTGAAGAAGTTTTCGGTAACGAGTTCCTGTTTGATGAACGAGTAAGTAGCGATATCCCCCGACTGGGGCGTGGTTTGATTGGAGACAGGAAGCAGTGCGATGTACTTCAGCAAGGCTGGGTCGGTGATACGGGCGCGAGCAGCGTCGGAGAGGACGTGTACGGTCGCCGTGCTGGAGAGAGCCTGCTGAATGGCCTCGAAGTCACCGAAGAAGAAGGTGCGATTTCGAAGGATTGGGCCACCCACTGAACCGCCGTACTGTTTGCGGCTGAAGGGTGGTATCACGGGCCCGTCGAAGTAATTTCGTGCATCGAGCGCGCTGTTTCGGAAGAACCCGTATCCGCTTCCGTGAAACTGATTGGTGCCGTTTCGTGTGACGGCGTTGATGACGCCGCCGGAGGTTCTTCCGTACTCGGCGGAGTAGTTGCTCGTGATGACGGAGAACTCGCCGATGGCATCCACGCCAAGATTGGTGCCAATGACGGAGCCGGGTCCAGAGTTGGCGTAGTCATTGATGCTGATGCCGTCCAGACGATAGTTGTTCTGCGAAGGACGGCCCCCGGAAATGGAGATCTGCGCGCCGAAGCCGCGGTTGCCTCGACCCGCACCCTGGTCGAAACCGACCTGTGTGGAGACAGCGGCGACGCCGGGCTGTAACGTGGCGAGGTCGGTCCAACTTCGCCCGTTGAGAGGGAGATCGCGGATAGCAGGCCCGTCGACAACTGCGCTAAGGGCGGACGACGAGAGTTCGACAGATGGCGGCGTGTCGACGATCACCAGCGTCTGGTCCACGCTGCCGATCCTGAGTGAGAGCGGCAGCGTGATCTCATCACCGACGGAGAGCGTGAAGTTTGTACCGGTGGGAGCAAAGCCGGGCGCGGAGGCCTGGATCTGGTAGACACCGGGAACAAGATTAGGGACTTCGTAAATTCCGCTGTCGTTGGTCAGTGTGCTTCGAGTGACGCCCGTCGAGCGGTTGGTAAGAGTCACCTTGGCCTTTGCAACCAGAGAGCCGGAAGGGTCGGCGACGGTGCCTGTAACCGTGCCACCTGCAACCTGCGCCGCCAGGCCGGTAGTCATAAGTTGGGCGCCGCTAAAAACTAAGATGGCCAGCCACAAAAATCTTGATCTCACTAGCGTTCTCCTAAATTTGAAATGCATGGGCCGTCCTGCAACTTCAAGTGCAACTTTCTGCCGTAGCAGCCCTTGGCCTGTCATCTCAGGATTGTGAATTCCAACTGTTTGTGATGCGACCTAAGAAAAGACTTCAGGAATGAAAGATATCTGAAGTAAAAGAAAAAAATGTTCATGATGCCGAGAGCTCAACCCCTTCTTTGAGCCGATCGATCTGAATGCCCTCGTGGCGGGGTTGGATTTGGGCTGACGGAATTTTCGGCGGACCCCCTATCTTTCCCTCAGATCGCTCTTACGCGACGCGATCGACTTCTACAAATCCAGATCGAATGGACAACATTTTGAAATTTCACACCTCAAGCATGTACCAGAAAGATAGACGCTCTTTCATTTCCATCTGAACGAAGTGAAGGATCTGCTTCTGCTGTTTCTTTCCCCCTGTCTTCATGCCATCGCGCCAAAAGCCCGCTATTCCGCCCCTTAGCTTGGGGCGGAATAGCGGGCTCTTGGCGCTTACTGAAACCTACTGAATCGTGTAGGTCAGCACCTTCGCCATCGCCTTGGTATCCCCCGGCGAAGCCGCCAGCACGACCTTATTCATCTCCGGAAGCAGTATTCCCGTCTTGGCTCCCGGAGCTGTCGTCACCTTAGACACGACCTTCAGACTATTCGGGTTGCTGGTGTCGTAGATCTCTGTATAACCCTGTCCTCCCGGAACGTACAGGCGATGAACGCTGGCGTCGTACATCACCTGGTCAGCGCGCACCGGCGCGTCTTGCGTATCGATAACCTTTCCACTGTCGGAGTTCATTACTACAACCTTGCCAGCGGGTTTGCCACTCAGATCCGCCCGACACACTACGTACAGTCGATGTTGACTTTCGTCCAGAGCCACCATCGCGTTCTGCTCCGCCGGAGGAACTGGCCACTCGACGATCTCCTTCATCGTGTCCCTGTTGACTACGGCCATCTTGCTGTGTTGCGTTAGGTTCACGAAGATGCGATTTCCATTCTGTTCGAGCGCGATTGCCTCAACATGATTGTCGTTGAACGTAATGCCTCTCAGCCGCTGTCCAGTGTCCGGATTGATTGCTTCGATGTTGGCCGTCTTCATACCGACGTCCTTACCGCCGGTCACAATGTAGTAGACATTTGTCTTCGCATCATACGCAGCCGAATCTGCGCCCTCTGTGAGCTTGATCGATCCTTTGAGTGCGTAGGTATTCGCATCCAGAATCTTCGTCATCGACTTGCCGCTGTCTGTCACGAGGATCGTTGATGCCCCGGGGCGTACCAGAATGCTATGAGGAGCGCCGAAGCCTGTCACCGTCTTCAGGTGCTTACCCGTCTTCAGGTCGAAGATCTCCAGCGTCGCATGGTCCTCGGCCGCCAGCAGCAGCCGTCCGTGTTGGTGGTCTACGGCAAAGTGATCGAAATCGCCCGTGTAACCCGGGAGCGTCACGGTGCCTGTCAGCTTCAAAGGTGCTGCCGTCTGGGCATGTACCATCGCACAAATTGCCACAGACGAACTCAAGACGAGCAGTCCTGCCAATGTCTTCCTAATTTTCATCCGAAATCTCCTTATGTAAATCTATCCTCTATGGCAGATTGGAACGTGCCACTTCATCTGCACGTACTTCTCATGTAAGCCTCTCGTCTCCGCATGAGTTCGCGCTGAAACCCAAATGAAATCCCATTCATGCAGGTATTGATATAGCTTTGCTCCCGCCTTCTGCAGTAGCGGTGAACTCGCTTGGGTTTCATCTTCATTTGGAGAGAACAAAAGGGCAGACGCAACAACATGCATTCCGAGAGAACGAAATGGGTTCGGCCTTCTTCTCGGAAATTGGTAGTGAAACGTATTGGCAACAACGAGAGAGTTCAGTTCAGCTAATTGCGCTGCGCCTCCGCGACCTCTAATCAAAAATGCTTCTCCAGGCACGAGGTAAATACCCGAAGAAGCGATTGAGCGGCGAATTCTGCAATGAGGAGGGCCTGTAGTTCGTTAGAGTCTGCAGATCAGGAGCTCCCGCTCGTAGATCATCTCCGGCGGGAGATGGTCGTGGACGAGCAGGAAGAGCTCTTCGTGGTCCATCACCTCGCGCCTCCACTGGGCACGGTCAACGGCCTGGAGCTCGTCGAAGGCTTCGCGAGAGAAGGTAAGCCCATTCCAGTTAATATCCTCGTAGTGGGGTGTCCAGCCGATGGGGGACTCTTTGCCCAGGGCGCGGCCACGGACTCGATCGACGATCCATTTAAGAACGCGCATGTTTTCGCTAAAGCCGGGCCAGAGGAATCTGCCTGCAGCGTCTTTGCGGAACCAGTTGACGTGGAAGATGCGCGGGGTGGAGGAGAGACTACGCTGCATCCGAAGCCAGTGACGGAAGTAGTCGCCCATGTGGTATCCGCAGAAGGGAAGCATGGCCATGGGGTCGCGGCGAACCTTGCCTAGCGCGCCTGCGGCAGCAGCGGTGGTTTCGCTGCCCATGGTGGCTCCGATGTAGACGCCGGCAGACCAGTTAAATGCCTGGTAGATGAGCGGCATGGTGGTGGCGCGGCGGCCTCCGAAGATGAAGGCGGAGATGGGGACGCCGTCGGGGGCCTCCCAGTTGGGGTCGATGGTGGGACACTGACTGGCTGGAGCGGTGAAGCGCCCGTTGGGATGGGCGGCGGGGCGGCCGGTCTTTTTGCCGATGGCGGGCGTCCACGTGTTGCCTTGCCAGTCGAGACACTCGGCGGGTGGGGTGTCGGTCATGCCCTCCCACCAGACTCCGCCGTCGGGGGTCAGGGCGACGTTGGTGAAGATGGTGTTTTTGGCGAGCGTGGCCATGGCGTTGGGGTTGGTCTTTGCCGAGGTGCCGGGAGCGACGCCGAAGAAGCCAGCCTCGGGATTGATGGCGCGAAGCTGTCCAGTGGCGTCGGGCTTGATCCAGGCGATGTCGTCGCCGATGGTCCAGACCTTCCAGCCGTCGAAGCCTGCGGGAGGGATCATCATGGCGAAATTGGTCTTGCCACAAGCCGACGGGAAGGCGGCGGCGATGTAGGTCTTCTCGGTCTTGCCCTTCTTGTCGGGTGGGGATTCGATGCCGAGGATTAGCATGTGCTCGGCCATCCAGCCCTCATCGCGGGCGATATTGGAGGCGATGCGGAGAGCAAAACATTTTTTGCCGAGCAGGGCGTTGCCGCCGTAGCCCGAACCGTAGGACCAGATCTCGCGGGTTTCGGGAAAGTGGACGATGTATTTGATGTCGTTGCACGGCCAGGGCGTGTCAGCCTCGCCCCGCGCCAACGGCCGGCCGACCGAATGGACCGCGGGAACGAAGAAGCCGTCCTCGCCCAGTTGCTCCAGCGCCG
>DATCDL010000547.1:0-8075 GCA_036510715.1 Acidobacteriaceae bacterium | reverse complement strand
TGCCCGGCGATGGGCGACGCGACCGTGCTGAGACCAGGAACGAATTTCGCGAAGAGCAGCGTGACGGCCCCGCGCTTGGAGACGGTGCCATGCGTGCGCTCAACGCAGGTCGCCGCCTCGAGCGAGAACCTGCATAGGATGTTGAGGACCCTTCCGCCGAATCGTCTGCCGAGGAAGTACCATGCGGAGTCCGAGATGAGGCACGCGAGCAGAATGACCGGAATCGCATACGCGACATGCATCTTGTGCGCGGCGCTCATGGTGCCAACGGCGAGCATGACGGGAACGCTGGGAATCGGCAGGCCGCCCTGCTCGATCAGCACCCAGCCAAAGATTACCGCGTAGGTGTGGTGCACCAGCAGAATCAGAACTGAATGCATGGTCTTATCCCTTCCGCAGAGGTCACCGTACGCTCTGCTGATTGCGCGTTGATTAATTGCTCGTCGATTAATTGCTCGTCGGTTAACTACTCGTTGGTTAACTAGATGATAAGTCGTTTCACAAGGTGCAAAAGATTGCCGCGCAGGAAAACGGCCCGACCGAAGCCGGGCCGTTGCAGTAGAAATGCAAGGTTACTGCGCGATGGTCAGGGGCATCTCCACCAGGTGGTTGCCGACGAACCATGACTGCAGTTCGTTGGGGCGGAGGACGTCGCTCACGACGAGATCGTTGGTTCCATCGTCGCCAACCTTATCAGCGGTTTTGGCGAGGTCGTGGCACTCCTGCATGATGAGCTTGTGGGCCTCAAGCAGGCGCGAGATCTGGATCGGAACCTCTTCGCGACCGCGCAGTGGTGCAGGAATTCTGGTTAGCTCGGCTACATCGCCGCCCATGGCGATGGTGACGCCGCCGAGGAGCTGGATACGCTCGGCGATGGTGTCGACGATCTCCAACTGCTCATTGAAGTGTTTATCGAAGAGCAGATGGAGCTGGTAGAAGGTGGGCCCAGCGACCTGCCAGTGATGTTTCTTGTACATGTCGCGGAGGGTGATCGAGTCGGCGAGGAGCTGGTTGAGCCTCTTGCACATCTGCGACCGAACGTCCGCATCCAGGGGGTGGGGGAGATGCTTCACCACGTCGCCGTACTTCTGTATCTCCTTGCCGTGCTGCTGATAATGTTCCGTGACAAAGTCCTTCTTCGTGCCGCTTCCGTTCTTCGCTGCAACTGCCATAGTTCACCTCTCTGCACTTTGGATGCAGCCGCAGGCCGTTGCGATGGTTGAAAACCGGTGCTTGATGGAGGCGAATGGCAGCGAAAAAAGGGCAGGCAGCCGAAGCTGCCCGCTCTGAATGATGCGATGAGTTCCGGTTATTGCTTGACGCGCACGACCGGTACGACCGACATCCCGATACGGAGAGCGAGGTCCTTGTTCTCCTGGTCCAAATTCGTGAAGTTGATACGCACGGGAATGCGTTGCACCACCTTGACATAGTTGCCCGTCGCATTCTCCGGCGGGAAGAGGCTGAGGGAGCTTCCGGTTGCGCCGCCGATCTGCGCGACCTTGCCTTTGAAATCACGATTACCGAGGGCGTCGACCTTGATGTCGACATCCTGGCCAACCTTCATCTCATTCAGCTGAGTCTCTTTGAAGTTCGCCGTGACCCACAGATCCTGCAGCGGGACGATGGTCATAAGGGACTGGCCGACGCTGAGGTTAGCACCCACAGCGACGCTCTTGCGGCTGACGATGCCGGTGATGGGAGCGGTGATCTTCGTGTAGCCGAGATTCAGCGTCGCCTGATCGACCTTGGCCTGAGCCTGCTTGACGGAGGCAGCGGCAGCATCCGCTCGCGCCTGCTGGACCGCCACTTGCTTGGGACCATTTTTGCGGCTTTGGCTCTCCTGCGACCTCGACTGCGCGAGCTTCTGGAGCATCAACTGGACAGTATCCTGCTGTGCCTTGACGTCGCGTTCTGCACCGTCGAGAGCCGCTTGATCGGCGGTAGACTGTGCGACCGCAGCGTCATATTGCTGCTTCGAAATCACATCCTTGGCGACCAGCGGGGTATAGCGGTCGACGTCGAGCTTGGACTTGAGGGCCTGCGCCTTGGCGGACTGGACGCGAGCAATGGCGGCCTGTGCCTGCGCCTCGGACTGCTCGACCGAAGCCTGGCTGCCGAGCACGTCGGACCCCGACGTTTGGAGCGTGGTCGCTACCTGGACGTCAGTGATGGGCACATTGACGCTGGCCTGTTCATACTCCGCCTTTGCGTTGGCGAGATCGGCCTGTGCCTGCTCCAGCGCAACCTGAAGGTCACTGGGGTCAACCTCGGCGATGGGGTCGCCCTTATGGACAAACTGCGCCTCCTGCACATCGACATGGATCACCTGGCCGGCGACTCGCGAGCTCACCTGGTAGAGGTTGCCGTCGACCTGTGCGTCGTCGGTGTCTTCGGTAAAGGTCGAGTGCCAATAGAAGATAGCGGCGCCGACGATCAGCACCAACACCACGATGAGTCCGATGAGCTTCTTGCCGGAGTGGTCCTTCTCTGGAGCCTCAAGCTCCTTCTGGTCCTGCGGATATTCGTTCTGGTCGGCCACGCTTACTTTCCTCCGAGATACTCTTTGTAGTTCGTCGACGCTACTCCCAGCGCGCGGGCTAGTGAAAGCTTCGCCACGTTGTGCTGGTAGAGCGCGCTGATGTATTGGTCTTCGGCCTGGCGATCGGTTGCCAGCGCCTGGGAGACCGGCAGGCTGTCGTCGACTCCCGCTTTGAATCGTTGTTGCGCCTCGCTCAGTGCCTCGCGCGCAAGATCGACATTGCTCTTGGTCGCTTCGACCAGTTTCGCTGCCGTCTCAATGTCGAGGATCGCGTCGCGGACATCCGCGTTGACCTGCTGCACCTGGTCGGAGAGCTTGGCATTCGCCTGGTCGAGTTCAGCGCCCGCGACCTCTCTCTCCCCGCGATTCTTGGCGACCTGCAGGATGGGTGCGTTGAGCTCGCCGACGGCGCTGAAGCTGCCGTGCGAATGACCGACCGTCTCTCCTATGTCGCCATAGTTTCCACTCGCCTTCAGGGTGGGAAGCTGGTCGTCGAACGCGGCCTTCGCCGTCGCCTTTGCCGCCTTGGTCTTCTCGACGGCTGCGGCGAGATCCTTGCGCTGCTTCAGCGCCTGCTGGAACGCAGCTTCGGGGTCAGGCGTATCGAGCGCCTGAAACGGTGTCGAATCCGTCAACTCATACTTCTGATCGAGGGGCAGGCCGATGGCGCGTGCCAGAGAAAGCTTGTCCTTGGCCAACTGGTTGGTGCTCGCAATCAGCGTCTGCTCTTCGCTCTGGTAGTCGACCTGCGCGCGGAGGACATCGAGGCGAGGACTGGTGCCCGCCTCGTGTGCATCGCTGGCCTGGGTGAAAGAGAGCTTCGAACTGTCGAGCTCCGCCTGTACCGCTTTGATTCTCGTCGCGTCCGCTATACACAGCAGGTACGCATTGCCGACCGTAAGCACAACCAGGTCGCGGGCGTCCTGGGCAGTCAGCTTGGCAGCCTCAAAGTTGTGTTTGGCAGCCAGATAGGTCTGGAACTCGTTCAGGTTTAATAGGTTCTGCGTGAGATACGCACGGAAATCCTCTACTTGAAAGGGTCCGATGATCGGATTGATTCCAGGGAACTTAAGCCCTTCGGCGGCGAGGTTGACCTGCTCCACCGTGATCGACGCATTACCGGTGACAGAGGGTAGCAGCGACTGAAGCTCTTCGAGGCGCTGGCCGTTGGCCTGCCGCTGGTTGGAACTCTGGAGAATCAGCCCGAGGTTGTTCCGGAGGCCGCGCTGGATGGCGTCGTCGAGGCTGAGGGGAAGCACATCGGCGGCGGCCTTTCCTGCAACGAGACTGCCGTGGAAGCTGGGGTCGATGCCGTTCTGGGCGGTGCTGCTGGACGGGTTGATGGCAGGGCCAGGCTGCGCAAGCTGTTGCTGCGCCTGTACCGCGGTGCCCAGCGCGGACGATGTCCCGTTGGAGCTGGAGTTGCCGCTCTGCGATCCCTGCGCGACCGCGATCGCCGGGCCAGCCGCAATGATCATCAGGGCGATCGCGTTCCATGACGCGCGTCTCTTCATTTGAATCATAGGTTTCATGCTAAATCGTCGGCTGGACCTTGAGTCAGTTGGTCCTTTGGGCGTTGAGTAACAGATGCGGGAGCGGCGGGGATGTATGCAAAAGTTCCTCCGGAAATCCACAGGCAGGCCTCCCTTCGGCTCATGACAGGAAGTTGGCGAGGAGAATCCGGGTCTCGTAAGCGCAGGACGTGGCGTGTGGGCGGTCATTTCGCGCGACTAAACCGATTAAAACAGAAACGGCCTCTACGCTTTACACTCTTGGTGGCAACTAGCCTTTGAGTACCGAGGAGAACCATGTTTCTAGGAATCGACGTTGGTACGGGTGGGACTCGTGCCCTGCTTATCGACCGCACCGGCAAGGTGCTGGCCTCGCACTCGGCTGAACATGCGCCCATTCGCTCCGAGCAGATTGGCTGGGCCGAGCAGGACCCGGAAGATTGGTGGCGGGCGGCGCAACTCGCGATTCAGGGGGCGCTCAAGGCCGCCGCCTCCGCAGGACACGGCAGTGACGTTGAGGCCGTCGGCCTGACTGGACAGATGCACGGTTGCGTCATGCTGGATGCGGCTGGCGAGGTACTTCGGCCAGCGTTGATCTGGTGCGACCAGCGAACGCAGCCGCAGTGCGATTGGCTGAATGTAACGATCGCCTACGAGAAGATCATCGAGCTGACCGCCAATCCAGCCTTGCCCAACTTCACCCTGACCAAGCTGCTTTGGGTGCGGGAGGAGGAGCCAGAGATCTTCGCTCGCATCGCACATGTCCTCTGCCCCAAGGACTACGTCCGGCTGCGCATGACCGGCGTGTATGCGATGGACATGCAGGAGGCCTCGGGAACCCTGCTGCTGGATGTGGTGCATCGGCGCTGGTCGACCGAGATGGCCGAACGTACCGCCATTCCGATGCAGTGGCTCCCCCAATTGTTTGAGGGCCCGGAGATTTGCGCTCGTATCTCAGCGGAGGGTGCGGCCACGACAGGACTCAAGGCGGATACCCCGGTGGCCGCCGGCGCTGGAGATCAGGGCGCGGGTGCCGTCGGGATGGGAATCCTTGCGCCGGGCTCGGTTTCGGCGACCATCGGGACCTCGGGAGTGGTATTTGCCGCGACGGCCAAGCCGACGCTCGATCCCAAGGGGAGGCTCCATACCTTCTGCCACGCGGCTCCCGGAGTCTGGCACGTGATGGGCGTAACCAACGGAGCGGGCTTGAGTTTCCGGTATTTGAAGGACACGTTCTTCCCTTCCAGCTCCTACGACGAACTGACCGCCCTGGCCGCGGATGTGCCGCCGGCGAGCGATGGCCTGCTCTGGGCTCCGTATCTCTTTGGCGAGAGGACGCCGCACCTCGATCCCAAGGCCCGCGCCGCGTTTGTGGGGATTACGGCGTCGACGACCAGCGCGCACTTTGTCCGGGCGGTGCTGGAGGGAGTAGCGTTTTCGCTCAAAGACACATTCACGCTGTTTGCCGAGCTTGGAATTCCTGTCGAGCGCATCCGTCTCGGTGGCGGCGGAGCACGAAGCCCCCTGTGGCAGCAGATTCAGGCCGACGTCTACGGACAGCCGGTCGAACTGTTGGAAGCAGAGGAGGGTGGAGCCTTTGGCGCCGCCCTGCTGGCAGGCACCGGAGTAGGCGCATGGGGGTCGGTAGAGGAAGCCTGCGAGGCGACCATCCGGGCCGCGGCGACGATCGTACCGCAGCATCTCGAAACCATGGCCTGGGCGTATAAGCACTATCGCAAGCTCTATCCGGCACTGTATTCGATTCGCTAACAAAGCAGGCCTCCGGCACGTCGTACGATGTAAGCCATGAGAACCCTGCCGCAGTCTCTCTGCTCGTCTGCCGTCGTCGCCGCCATGCTGTGTGTCCTGCCGCTGACGTTGCACGCGCAGCGACCGGCACCGGCACCGACTCCGGCACCGACTGCGACTCTCACCGCCACGATCCGTGATCCCGCCATCGTGCCCACCGACCGGTTGTCGGTGCCCTGGTGGGCCCAGCGCCACCAGGCGATTCTGGACAGCCTGCCGAGTCATGCCGATACCGAGTTGTTGCTCATCGGCGACTCGATCACGAATAACTACGACAAGGCACTCCCACCGAATGAGGATTTCCAGCCGATCTGGCAGCAGTATTACGCTCCGCGCAAGGCGCTGAATCTGGGGTTCAGCGGCGACACTACGGCCAACGTCCTCTGGCGGCTGGACCATGGCGAGGTCGACGGCCTCCATCCCAAAGCTGCCATCGTGCTCATCGGGACCAATAACACCGGTTTCTTTCACGAGACGGCTGAGGAAACAGAGACGGGCATCGATGCCGTGGTCAAGGACATCGAGCACCATCTGCCCGAGACGAAGATTCTGCTGTTGGGAATTCTGCCCACCCGGCTGCCCTCGAAGGATCTGAATTTTGACGTCAACAGCTACCTTGGCTCGCACTACGCAGGCGGCGAAGACCCGCACGTAACGTACATGGATATCAGCGTGATCTTCTACCAGGGAGGGTCGCTGAACGACTCCATCTTCTATGACCCGTACCTGAACCCGCCCCGCGCATCGCTGCATCCCAACACGCTGGGGCAGCGGATGATGGCCTCTGCGATTGAGTCGACTGTAGCGAGGCTGGTTGGAGATACACCGATCAAGCCCTTACCCGTGTCGCTCCCCGCATCACCCCAACCCTGATGCAACAGGACACACTGCGCGTCGACGCAACAATGGAAGCCGCTGTAGGATAATCCGATGTCAACGCCGATACGAACTGCCGTTCTTGGTTATGGATTTGCTGGCCGCATCTTTCACTCGCCTTTCATCGCTGCGGTTCCCGGACTTGAACTTTCGGTCATCGTGCAACGTCACGGCGACAACGCCGCAGCCGACTACCCCAAGACGCGGATCGTGCGCACCGTGGAAGAGGTGTTCGCCGACCCGGCAATTGACCTGATCGTCGTTGGCACCCCCAATGAGACCCACTTCGAGCTCGCCAAAGCAGCGTTGGAGGCGGGCAAGCATGTCGTCATCGACAAGCCCTTTGCCGCCTCCTCTGCACAGGCTCGCGCCTTGATCACGCTCGCCGCGCAGCAAGGTAAAGTGCTCGCACCATTCCATAACCGCCGCTACGACAGCGATTTCGTGACGCTGCGCAAGCTGGTGGCGGAGGGCACGCTCGGACGCATCACGCAGGTAATCTCCCACTACGACCGCTATCGCCCGATCCGGCGCGCCGGAACCTGGAAGGAAGAGGGCGGCGCTGTGAATGGGCTGTTGTTCGATCTGGGGCCGCATCTCGTGGACCAGGCGCTGGCGCTGTACGGCGCGCCGCAGTTCATCACCGCCAGTGTGCGCTCCGAACGCGATGTGACCAAGATCGAAGACGCCTTCGACATTGTTCTGGATTTCGAGATTCCGAATGCGCGAGGGATTCGCTACGAGTGCCATTCCACCATGGTTGGAGCGGAGGCTGCGCCACGCTTCCGGGTCCATGGGACGAACGGGAGTTTTGTGAAGTACGGGCTCGATCCCCAGGAGGCTGCCCTGCTCGCCGGTGCTCGTCCTCCGCAAGTCGGCTCCCAGGAGCCGTGGTTGCCCGAACCCGAAGCCGCCTGGGGTACTCTCGCGCTGGCGCCGAACCCCGCTGAGCCCACCATCATCGAACGCTCCAAACTTCCTTCCGAGGTGGGTGATTACCGTCACTTCTATACAGGGGTCCGGGATGCAATACTGAGGTTGTCGCCGCTCGCAATTCCAGCGGAGGACGCATATCGCACGGTCAGGCTGCTGGAGCTGGCCTTGCAGTCGAGTGAACAAAAGCGCACACTCGGGGTCGATTTCAGAAGAGTAAACTAGGAGAGTATGTCAAAGCCCAAGTCCAACTCGTACGCCAAGTTTTTTGTCGCGGGCGCCATCGTTGTGGCGACTGTTGTCTGGCTCGCCTTCTCCGCCTCGGCGAACGCCAAGAGCTACTACGTCACCATTGCAGAGTTACAGGGGATGGGCAGCCGGGCCTACAAGGTAAACCTGCGGGT
>DATCDL010000546.1:0-4367 GCA_036510715.1 Acidobacteriaceae bacterium | reverse complement strand
ATCCGCACCGTATACAACCCACTCAGCACAAAAACATCCAGCAGCAGCTTCCGCTTCAGATACAGCGAATACGTCAGCGTCACCACTGTATAAAATCCCAGCCACCCCAGAAAGCTATACGGCCGCGAAAGCACATAGTCGCCAGGCATCGCATCCACCACCCGCGGCAACGCCAGCGCCAGTACCAACGACGCCAGCATCAGCAGGCACACCACCACCACCCCCGAAATCGCCGACAAATCCCCCGCCGCAAACGGCCTCCGCCGCTTCCGCGGGTGCCGCCGGTCGGTCTCCAGGTCCAGCAGGTCGTTGATGATATACGTCGCTGAAGCGCACAGACCGAAGCTGAAGAACCCCGTGATCGCCCCGCCAAACGTGCCAGGATTCCACCTGTGCGCCAATAGCAGCGGCACAAAAATCAGCGTATTCTTCGCCCACTGGTGCAGCCTGATCGCTTTCAGCCAACTCCGCAACGCTGGCACCCGGTCCTCAAAGCTCGCTGCAGCAATCGTGCCCTTCCGCTTCATCCCCTCACGCAGCGAACGGTCAGGATTCGCCACCATCGGCGACTCACAAGCCGCCAGCAACTCTACATCCGGTCGCGCATTCCCGATATAACAAAACTCATCGCCAAACTTCGCACGAAACGCCGCCAGCTTGTTTCCACCAGCCAGATTCGTCGCTCCATCTGAGGCCAGCACGCCCGCAAAAATTCCCAGATGCGCCGCCACTCGCTCCACCAGCGTCAGGTCCGCCGCCGTCGCCAGATAAATCGCTCGCCCCTCTCCATGCTGCTGCCGCAGGTACTCCAGCAGCGGCCGGTTATAGGGCAAATGCTCCACATCAAGCGACACTGCCGACGTCAGATGGCGCTTGAACGCCGCTTTCCCCTCCGCAATCCACCCCGGCACCAGCAGCAGGTCCATCGGCCGCTGCCGAGTCAACACCAGCACCGTATCCAGTAGCGTGTCCGACTTCACCAGCGTCCCATCCAGATCAACACACAGCGCCACACCGGGTCGCAGCACCGCACCCTCCGCAGGCATATCGTCCCCGGCAAGAACCTCGCTCAGTCCAGCGGCCTTTTCAGCAGCATTCATCGTCTACGTCAGTTCTCCTCGCCGTGTCTTCTGCCTCAGCAACAACGCCATGAGCTAGATGTTCTGTATCTCGTCACTATACGAGAAGGATATATCTCGCCTTCAAATCGGACAGTAGGTGAGGGGCTCTCGCGAAGTCGCGGCACCTGAAAATTGGGCTCCACCCGCCCACCGTCAACTCGCTCCAATGCTTATCGAGCGGCACTTTCAGAGCCAACGTGTGGCAGGCAATCGCCGGGAGGGCCAGGTCTCGCTACACTGGGCCGTCCTCTGGCGCTCTTAATGATTTCGTGTCGGCGTGGAGCGCTGTCGCGATAAGGGCGGCAAGAAGGAAAGCTACGGACGTGATGAGGAGTGCGGTGGCGAGGCCGTGGCGCTCTGAAATGAGACCGATGAGGTAGGGGGCGGCAGCGCTGACGACGCGTCCGATGTTGTATACGAAGCCCATGGCAGTAGCGCGAATGGGTGTGGGGAAGAGTTCGCTCGCGATCACGGCGAAGCCCGAGAAGTAGCCGGTCCCGAAGAAGCCGACGATGGGGCCGATGAATAGTAGAAGCCAGGGGTTGGCGACCGCTGCGAAGATGGGGACGGCTGCAGCTGCGATGACGAGATAGCCGATATACGTGCGCTTGGGGCCGAAGCGTTCGGCGATGCTGCCGAAGCTGATGTAGCCCGCGAAGGTGCCTATCTGCATGACGATGGTCCAGGTGGAGGTATTGATGATGGAGAGGCCGTGGCCGCCGGCGGCGATGGGCATGGAGAGGAAGCGTGGCGTCCAGGTGAAGAGGCCCCACCAGGCGAAGAGGGTGGCGGCGTTCATGGTCGCGCAGACTAACGTGGCGCGAGCGAGTGGGCCGCGAAAGAGTTGCAGGGGCGAAGGGTTGGATTCGCGTTCGCGCTCGAAGAGCTCAGGCTCGCGGACGCTGCGGCGAATCCAGAGTGTGAGCACGGCAGGGATGATGCCGACAAAGAAGACGGCGCGCCAGCCGAAGCGCGGGAGGACCAGCGCGGTGATGGCGGCGCCAAGTGCATAGCCGATTGCCCAGAAGCTTTGCACGAAGGCGAGCGCTTTGCCGCGGGCGGCGGCGGGGAAGGTCTCTGCAACGAGAGCGGCACCCGATGCCCACTCGCCACCCATCCCGAGCCCGAGAAGGATGCGGCAGGCGGCGAGGGCGACGGCAGTGTGCGTGAAGCCGCAGAGTGCGGTGGCGACGGAGTAGAGCAGGAGGCTGGCGTTGAGCGCGCGCGTGCGTCCGAGGCGGTCGGCGAACCAGCCGAAGAAGATTCCGCCAGCAGCGGCAGCGATAAGGGTGGCGGACATCATCGCGCCCGACATGCCGGAAGACAGATGCATCTCGCGCTGCACGGCAGGGAGGATCATGGCGTAGAGCATGACGTCCATGCTGTCGAGCATCCAGCCGAGCGAGGCGGCGGCGAGGGCTCGGCGCTGGACGGCGGTTGCGGAGGTGAGCCAGGTCATAGAGAGGAGGATCAAGAGAAACTGTTGCGGTTGAGTTCAAGCATACTGGTGGGGAGTTGTTTTGCGAGGCCTTGCTTGCGGATTGCGATCGATACGGGTGGAACATTTACGGACTGCGTGGCGCTTGTAGACGGGCAGGTTCGTGTGGTGAAGCTGCGGTCGACGCCAGAGGATCCGGGGGCCGCGGTGCTGGAAGGCGTCGCACGGTTGGGCGCGAATGCTGGTGTTGAAGTTCGCCATGGAACGACTGTTGGTACGAACGCGATGCTGGAGCGCAAGGGTGCGCGCGTCGCGTTTGTGACGACGGCAGGGTTTGAGGACACGATTGCCATTGGGCGGCAAACGCGACCGAAGCTGTATTCGTGGACGATGTCGCCGCCGGTGTGTTTGGTGGAGCCGGAGTTGCGATTTGGGATTGCCGAGCGGGTGACAGCGGAGGGTGACGTGCTTCGCCGGCCTACCGATGCGGAATTGGCTGAGTTGGTTGAGCGGGTGCGCGCGGGTGGTGCGGAGGCCGTGGCGATCTCACTTTTGTTTGCGTTTCTGAATCCGGAAAATGAGCGGAGAGTGGAAGCGGCGCTGCAGGAGCTGGGACTACCGTTGTCGGTTGGGCATCGGATTCTGCCTGAGTTTCGCGAGTATGAGCGCGCATCGACGCTGGTGGTGAATGCGTATCTGGCGCCGAAGATGCAGGGGTATCTGCTGGGGTTGGAGAGCGAAGTTGCGCGGCGATATGAGGGAGGCGCAGTGCAGGTGATGCAGTCGTCGGGTGGAATTGTTGGAGCTCGGCTGGCGGCGGCGGAGTCGGTCCGGACGGTACTGTCGGGGCCTGCCGGAGGAGTGATCGGCGCGTGGGAGATGGCGCGCGCGGCGGGATTTGAGCGCGTGATTGGATTCGATATGGGTGGTACGTCGACGGACGTATTCCTCGCCGATGCGGAGACAGGCGGAGTGCGGTTGACGAGCGAGTCGGTGGTAGCTGGCGTGCCGGTGAGTGTGCCCATGCTGGATATTCATACGGCTGGGGCGGGGGGAGGATCTCTGGCGCGGTTCGATGCAGGCGGCCTGTTGCGAGTGGGGCCTGAATCGGCTGGCGCGGAGCCGGGTCCGGTGTGTTTTGGGCGTGGCGAATTCCCAACGGTGACGGATGCGAATCTGCTGTTGGGACGACTAGATGAGGAGCAGTTTATGAGCGGGGCGGTACGGCTCGATGCTTCGCGGGCAAGGCTCTGTTTTGAAGAGCGGCGGGGTGAGTTGGGATCGGTGGAGGCGTTTGCGGCGGGGATTCTGCGGTTGGTGGAGACGCAGATGGAGCGGGCGATTCGGGTAATTTCGATTGAGCGTGGGCATGATCCGAGACGATTCACGCTGGTGGCGTTTGGCGGCGGTGGACCGCTGCATGCGTGTGCTGTGGCGAGAGCGCTGCGCGTGCCGCGCGTGATGATTCCAGCGTCCCCAGGAGCGCTGTCGGCGGTGGGGATTTTGCTGGCCGATGCAGTGAGGGACTACTCTCGCACGGTGATGCTGGCAGGCTCGCGAATGGGTGATTTGGAGGAGGAGTTTTGTGCGCTGGAGGCGTTGGCGGCGGTAGAGTTTGGGGGGGAGGAGCGGGTCGTTGAGCGGAGTGTGGATGCGCGATATCGCGGGCAGGGATATGAGTTGAATGTGCCGCATGGTGGGGATGCGGCGGAGCGATTCCATGCAATGCATGAGCAGCGGTATGGGTTTTCGAATCGTGAGCGGGGCTTGGAGATCGTGAATGTGCGGGTGAGGGTGAGGGTGGCGTC
>DATCDL010000545.1:0-3625 GCA_036510715.1 Acidobacteriaceae bacterium | reverse complement strand
CGGACGCACTTGCATCGGAGCCGTCTGATGCTGGTACCCCGGCTGCACAGGCTGCGCCAACGGCTGGCTCTCCGGACGCACTTGCATTGGAGCAGTCTGGTGCTGGTACCCCGGCTGCACAGGCTGCGCCAACGGCTGGCTCTCCGGACGCACTTGCGCCGGAGCCGTCTGGTGCTGGTAGCTTGGCTGCGCAGGTTGGCCCGTCGGCTGACCCTCCGTACGCGTCTCTATCGGAGCCGTCTGATGCTGGTACCCCGGCTGCCGGGCAATCGGAGCAGCCTGCTTCTGATAACTCGGCTGCACTTCCGGCTGAGCCGTCGAACGCACCCGCGCATCACCCCGCGTGGACTCCAGCGTCGGCCTCGCCTCGCGCAACGGCACCGCCCGTGCCGGCGCAGACACCACCATCGTCCGCTCCGGGGTCACCAGCGGGTGCGGCAGCACCGGAGCCGCTGCCAGCACCTCCGGGTTCACATGCACCATCGACGGCCCAACCCGCTTGCCCGCCGCAAAGCCTGCCTGCGACACCGCAATCGTCCCCGTCGGACGGTTCACGTACCGGCGATCCCCGCCCGCCGCATAAGCACTCGCCTCGGTCTGTTGGTTATAGATCTTCCGCACCTGCGCCGTGTTCCGGTCGTAGATGTTCGACACATTCACCCGATTCACATACCGCTCGCTCGCGTGATACCACGGCACATACGCCTCATGCGGTCCCAGCGGGAACCACGCCGTCACCGGTCCGCCGCCCGGATTCAGCCTGTCTCCGCCAACGAACACCACCAGCGCCGGAGAGTAGATCGGCCGCACCACCGGAGGCCCCGGAATCCATCCCCAGCGGCCCCCACGATGCTGCCACCGTCCATAGTGGAACGGCGCAAACCCCCACGGCGCAACCCACGCCCACCGCCCGCAACTGTAAGGCTGCCAGTCAGCCGCCACACCGGTGGGATACCAGACCGGCCCTTCGTCCGAGTCCGTCTCCCAATCTCCATTCGCGCTCAAATCTTCCGCGCCAATCGTGTCCGGATTCACATACTGGGCATCCGCGACCGTTGCGCTGTCATATGTCACATCCCGATCCATCGAGAAGCGGTCCAGACCGTCCGTCGAAGCTCCACCCAACCATCGTGCCGCCACCGGATTGCTCCCCGACAGCTGCATCCGCTGTCCCGCCTCCATCACCTGCTGCAGCCCGTTGCCATCCACCTGCACCTGCCCCGAATCCACCAGCACCGTCGTCGTCCCACTGTTCGGATCGACGTCAACCCGCACATCGCCAGCCTGCAGCAACGTCACCGCAACGTTCGGCGTATCCAGTTCCACCGTCTCGCTTGGGTCCAGCGAGTAGCTCCGCAGATGCACGCTGCCCTCCGCAAGACCGAACTGAGCCAGGGCATCCGTCATCGCCGTCACCGTTAGATCCGTCTGCTGTCCCAGCCGGATCGCCAGCTGTCCGGTCTGCAACTCCGCATTCGCCCCACATCCGCATACAGGCGATCGCCAGTCGTCAGCGGATAGTTCACCTCCTCCGCACTGAACTGGTTCACGCTCGCCGGTTCCACCGACACATTGCCCACCATCACGCTCACCCGAGCCACCTGCGACGGCGGATCAGCCTGCACCGCCTGCCCCTGCCCACCCGATCCATCGTCGCCAACCTGCGCCCGCAGCGGCATCGCCAGCAGCAGCGCTACAGCAGCTCCCATCACCACAGCTGCATGGCCAGCAGCTTGACACAACCTCGTCCCATCTCGGCTAAGCAGTCTACGCAGCGGGGTCGGCATGACAGTATTTCCTTCCTGATTCCTTCTTAAAGCTCGTTGGTTTGAGCTAGAAGTGTAAACCCGCATGGGCACAGAAAGATGCGGCTCCCTCACGGAGCTGCAACCTCATGAACTTTTCTGCAACTCCATGGAACCTCTTGTCTGCGCTGAGCGTATCCTCTTTTCGTACAGCAAACGTGCGCGCGAACGTTAGTCTCGCCACCCCTGTTGGAGATCGCATGAACCGCAACCTTTGCACCCTCGCCGTCGCCCCCTTCCTCTGCCTGCTGCTCGCCGGCTGCCACATCTCGGAGCACAAGAACGGCAACCGCGACAACGTCGACATTGGAACGCCCTTTGGCTCCATGCAGGTGAAGACCAGCGACAGCGCGGACGCCTCCGCCATCGGCCTCGCAGCCTATCCCGGAGCTATCCCGGTCAACGATAAAGGCGACGACTCCAACTCCGCCGACATCAACATGAGCTTCGGCAACTTCCACCTCGGCGTCAAAGCCGCCGGCTTCCAGACCTCCGACTCGCAGGACAAGGTCATCGCCTTCTACCGCAAGGATCTCGCCGCTCGCTACGGCGATGTCATCGAGTGCCGCGCCAACAAGTCCATCGGCTCACCCACTCGCACCTCGCAGGGACTCACCTGCGACGATAAGGACGATCACCGCAAGGTCAAGGTCGAGGACTCCGACAACATCGAGCTCCGCGCCGGCTCCGAGCAGCACCAGCACATCGTCGGCATAAAGCCTCACGACGGTGGGACCAAGATAGGCCTCGTCGCCCTCGACCTCCCCTCTCACCTCTCCATCCACGACGACAAAGATAGTGAGTAGAGATTAAGGAGTAAGGAGTAGAAGGAGCCAAGGCCGATCACCGCCTGCTTCTCCCGCTCCTTTTCTCACCCTCCTTGCTACGCAGCCAGCCGTCCGCTAACCTTCAAAGTGGTGACCCAACGCATCTGCCCCCGCTGCCACTCTGTCCTTCATCGCGAAGATGAGGGTTCCCTCGTCTACTGCTGGAGCTGCGGAGCTCCCCAAGTCCAGCTCTCCGAAGAACTGCGCGAGCAGATCGACCAGCAAATCACCGCCCAGCAGCAGGCCATCAACGCTCCGGCGGAGGCCATCCCGCAGCCCGCCGTGCCCAGCAACGCCATCGTGTGGCCCGGCGCCATCCAGATTGCCGGCCTCGCCGGAGCTGTCGCCGTCGCGCTCACCCTGCTCTCCTTCGCGCTTCCGCCTGTCTCCCTGCTCTCCTTCTTCTGGTTCATCTCTGCGCCCATCATTGTTCTCGGCGTCTATAGTTCCCGCTTCCACCTCACGCGCATCACCACCGGCTTTGGCGCACGACTTGGCCTGCTCACTGGCCTCGCCATCCTCATTGCCACCTGCACGCTCAACACCATCGACCTCGTTCTTGAGCGCTTCGTATTTCACTCCACCTCCGAGCTTGACACCCAACTTGCCGCGGCCTTCACCCAGATGCACACTACCATCGCGGCAACCTCTGGCCCCGGCACCAAGGCAGCTCTCGACATGCTCACCATTCCCGAATTCCGCGCTGGCATCATGCTCACCGCCATCTCCTTCGGTATGGTCCTCTATCTCTCCTTCTCCGCCACCGCCGGCGCCTTTGCAGGCTATCTCCGCTCGCGCACTCCCCGATAGAACACCCCCCATACCTCCTCTCACCACGCCGCCGCCCATCCGCTGATATCATCAAGGGCAAACCATGAGCGAACCGATCACGACCTCCGAAGCCACCCCGTCGCCCTCCCCGCACCACCTCCGCGAGAAGGGTCGTCTCATGTCCTCCTCTGAGATCGAGCGCACTCTCGTTCGCCTCGCCCA
>DATCDL010000544.1:0-3081 GCA_036510715.1 Acidobacteriaceae bacterium | reverse complement strand
AGCCTTAGTGCGTTGCTGATGACTGATACGGAGCTCAACATCATGGCGGCGCTGGCAATCACGGGACTGAGCAGGAGCCCGAAAAATGGATAGAGAACGCCCGCCGCAATGGGAATGCCCAGCGTGTTGTAGAGAAATGCGAACCAGAGGTTCTGGCGGATATTGCGCGTCGTCGCTCGGCTCAGGTTGCGAGCGCGGACCAGTCCCTGGAGATCGCCACGCACTAAGACAATGCTGGCAGTCTGAATGGCGACATCGGTTCCGCTGCCCATGGCGATGCCGACGTCCGCCTGGGCCAGCGCTGGCGCGTCGTTGACGCCGTCTCCGGCCATGGCAATGGGCCCGTGCTTTTGCAGGCGCTGGATCGCTTCGGCTTTTTGCGCGGGCAGCACGCCCGCCTCGACCTGGTCGATATTCAACTGGCGCGCGACGGCTTCGGCCGTGGCACGCGTATCGCCGGTGATCATCACGATGCGCAGGCCTTCTTTTTGAAGCTTATGGATGGCATTACGGGCCGACTCTTTGATCGGGTCGGAGACGGCCAGCAATGCAGAGAGCTTGCCATCGACGGCTGCATACAATACTGTGGCCCGCTGCTGCGCCAGGTCATTGCCACGGGCCCCCGCATCCGCGATGGGAATCCCGTGCTCCCGCATCAGGGCAAGGTTGCCGACCAGAATCTCTCGACCGTCAACCGTGCCGGCAGCTCCTTTGCCGGGGAGAGCCTGGAAATTTTCAGCGGCGGTGAGTCGCAGATGACGCTCCTCCGCGGCCTGGACCAGCGATCCCGCGAGCGGATGTTCGCTCGACCGCTCCAGGCTGGCAACCAGCCGGAGAACTTCGTCTTCACTAGGAGCCGTGTCATTGCGTTGGTCCATCATCACGATTTGCGTGAGCTTCGGCTTGCCTTCGGTCAGGGTGCCCGTCTTGTCGAGGACCAAGGTTTTTACGCCGGCAAAGATTTCGAGCGCGGCGGCGTTTCGCACCAGCACGCCGGCTTGCGCGCCCCGGCCCATGCCTACCATGATCGACATCGGTGTCGCCAAACCGAGCGCGCATGGACAAGCAATGATCAGCACCGCGACTGCGTTGACCAGCGCATGGGTCAGATGAGGCGTCGGTCCCCAGTAATACCAGCCGACGAATGTGCCGATCGCCACCAGCACGACGATGGGAACAAACCAGCTTGCAACCGTGTCGGCCAGCCGCTGGATGGGTGCACGCGTCCGCTGCGCCTCGCTGACCATGCGAACGATCTGACTGAGGAAGGTCGCGCTGCCGACGCGTTCGGCACGCATCAGCAGGCCGCCGGTTCCGTTGACGGTGCCGCCGGTCAGTTGCTCTTTTGCGGATTTTTCTACCGGGATCGGCTCGCCAGTCACCATCGATTCATCGACGCTGCTTGTTCCTTCGACCACGGTTCCATCGACAGGCACTCGCTCGCCTGGGCGCACGCGCAGAAGATCGCCGACCGCGACCAGCGACAGGGAAATATTTTTTTCGCTGCCATCGGGTTCCACAAGGCGCGCCGTCTTTGGGGAGAGATTCAGGAGCGCCTTCAGCGCGGAATTCGTTCGACTGCGCGCCCGCAATTCCAAAACCTGTCCGAGTAACACCAGCGTGGTGATGACTGCCGCCGGTTCGAAATAAAGTTGAAGCGAACCATTCTCATCTCGCAGGCCCGGCATGAGCCGGTGCGAAAGCAGCAGCAGTGCCACACTGTAAAAATAACTGACGCCGACGCCCAGCCCGATAAGGGTGAACATGTTCAAGTGCAGCGTGCGGACGGATTTCCATGCTCGCTCGAAGAACGGCCAACCGCACCACAACACCACCATCGAAGCCAGGACCAGCTGCATCCATTCGACGAACGGGCTGGTCAGGATGGTGTCGAAACGCTCCTCCGACAGCATCCCCAGCACCATCCGCACCAGCAGCGGAATCGTCAGCACGACTGCGACCGTGAAGCGCCGGGTCATGTCGTCCAACTCTGGGTTGGCGTCTTTCACCGATACGATTCTTGGTTCGAGAACCATGCCGCAAATGGGGCAGTTTTGCGGATTCGGCAGCACGATTTGAGGGTGCATCGGGCAGGTATATTCCACTACTTCCGTGGTGAGCGAAAACTGTGCCGGTTCGAGAGCCATGCCGCAGATGGGACACGGCCCGGGATGCTGCTCATGCACCTCTGGATCCATCGGGCAGATGTAGTCGACTATGCCCGCAGGATTGGGCAATGCGGCGGCAACTCCGTCCGTCTTTTCTGCTCCGGTGACGTTTTGGAATTTTTCTGCGCAACCTTTACCGCAGAAGAAATATGTTTTGCCATCGCGCTCCAATTTGGCCGCTGCGCGGGCAGGCGCAACTTTCATGCCGCAGACAGGATCGATTTCCGTCGCAGTGTAATGTGCGGAATTCGCACGGAATTTCTCCGCGCAGGAATGGCTGCAGAAAGAGTATGTCTTGCCGTCGTGCGTTATGGACGCGGCGGTCTTGTCCGGCGAAACCTGCATGCCGCAGACTGGATCCTTTACCTTGATTTCCTGTCCCGATTCCTGCATCGTTCACACTCCTCGAGCGTTGCCGTTCTGTGTTCTGCGATGATCACTCTTGTCGTATTGAAGGCTTTCAACGATGGGGCATCCACTGAGAGGGCCGCTTCCCGGGCATTGCTCCTCCAGATCTTTCAAGACGGAGCGCATCCCCGCCAGTGCTTCAATCTTCCGGTCGATTTCCTTGATCTTTTCCGCGGCCAAACGTTTCACCCTCGCGCACTCCCTGCCGGTGAGTTCCTGCCGCAGGGACAAAAGCTCCTTGATTTCGTGAAGTGAGAAGCCCAATTTTTGTGCACGCTTGATAAAGTGAACGCGTTGCACCGCGTTCTCGGGAAAGATGCGATATCCAGAGGGCAGCCGTTCCGGAGGTTCAAGAAGGCCCTCCCGTTCGTAGTAGCGAATGGTTTCCGTGTTTACGTCGACGCGCCTGGCGAGGCGACTGATTGTTTGTTGTTCCATGATTTGTGTCGTCTCCCTGTAGGCTAAGACTAAACCCTGTACCTAGGTACGGAGTCAAGCCCCTCTG
>DATCDL010000543.1:0-5492 GCA_036510715.1 Acidobacteriaceae bacterium | reverse complement strand
GTCGGAGCTTTTCACTCACCTGCTCCCACCAAGACCTTGACCGATTCCTTTATCACTACGGTCCACCTTCAAATTAGCGCCGTGGCGCTGCGGAGGCGGCGTTCGAGGTGACGCTGCAACGTGCCGATGGCGAAGGCGCGGAGGTCGGCGGAGCGGGAGGCGGGCCAGGGTTCGGTGAGGAGGTCGGCTAGGGGGGTGCGGGCGATGCGTTGGCTTTCGGCTACGGAGGCGGCGGTGAGGGCACGGCTGCCGGGGCGGCGGTCGTCGTGGCAGGTTACGCCGTCGGCTGTGGGGGACCAGTAGACGGTCTGGTTGCGGAGGGCCGGATCGGAGAGATGCAGACCGCAGGCGGCGCAGTGGCCTAGCTCGGGCATCCAGCCCATGAGGCGGTTCATCCAGAGGCAGAAGTAGGTGATGGGGAGGTAGATTTGCTGGGCTCCTTGAACATCCTGCGAACCCACGTCTGAAAATCCAGACGTGGGGCACCCGGAGTTTATCGAGGTCAGAACGGTGAGGGCGAGGCGGTAGATGTTGTCCTCGGGGGCCTGGTCGGGCATGGCTTCTTCGAGGACTTCGGTGACGAGCTGGAGGGCGGCGGTGCGGAGGTAGTCGATGGGGGCGGTGAGGGGGGACCAGAGGATTTCGAAGCTGTCGAGGCGGACGAGGTCCTGTTGGGGGCGCTCGGTGTAGTGGGCGCGGACGTGGGTGGCGGGCTCGAGCGCTCCGCCGAAACGCTTGCGGGACTTCATCGCGTGGCGCGCTACTCCCTTGACCTTGCCCTGGTCGCGCGTGAAGAGCGAGACGAGCAGGTCAGCCTCGTGGAAGGGCCAGGTGCGGAGGACAATGGCCTCGCCCTGGTGCGGGATTTGGCGGCCTTCAGACATAAAGAACAGTGGTTAGTGATTAGTGATTAGTGGTTAGGAACAATGCGTAACATTAGTGGTTGAACTGGCGGAGGTGGTGGTCGGCGTGGAGGTAGCCCCAGCGCATCCAGTCGGCGTGCTCCATGGAGGCGAAGAAGGGGTGGTCGCGGGTGTGGTTGGCGAGGGCGCTGAAGCTGTCGAAGGAGGCGAGCAGGGTGTCGCGGTCCTGCTCGAAGTTGGTGCAGGCCATGCCGGGGGCATTGAGCTTGAGCTGCGGGATGGTGGTGGTGGAGTGGGGCCAGGGCGTGGGTAGTTTGAGAGCGAATTGTTTGACCACGCGGGGAGGAAAAGGGAGAGGGATGAAATCGACTGGGGCGTCGGTGAGCGCGTAGACGTAGGCCTCGCGGACGTGGCAGATCATCTGGTTGACGGTCATGATGCCCCACTGGGGGACGTCGTTGGGCGTGAGGCTGAGGATGCGCGTGCGGATTTCGGCGGCGTCGTTGGGGTGAGACAGGGTCTTCATGGGGCGGCTCTGAAGATCAGGGTACTTGAAATGCTGAGCACGCGACCGGAAACTGGGCGAGCGGTTTAAAGACGAAGCGCGCAGCCTGAGCTGCGCGCTGTTGCGAAGTTCGAAAGCGACGCGGACTAGCGGCCGAAGTGGGTGGCGTTCTTCTCCTGGAAATCAGCCCATTTTTCTGGCAGGTCATCGGCAGCGTAGATCGCCGAGACGGGGCAGACGGGAACGCAGGCGCCGCAGTCGATGCATTCGACTGGATCGATGAAGAGCTGGTCGTCGGTGTCAGCGCCAGCTTCGTCGGTCTTGGGGTGGATACAGTCTACGGGGCAGGCGTCTACACAAGCCCGGTCTTTGGTGCCGATACAGGGTTCCGCGATTACATATGCCATCTGTCTTACTCTCCTTGGTGATGCTGACTCGAATTCCTCATGTCGTGATAATTCTAGCAACAAAATCGGTGAGACCAAAGTCCAGCTAAATTCACAACTCGGACTGAAAAGGCCCTATTTATGAGGCGTCGGCGCATCGGACGGTGCCAGCGAAGCCTCGGCTCGGCGTGCGGCGAACTCTGCTGGCGTGGGGATGGGTTCGAGGTTTCGGCCGGCGAACATGTCGGCGAAGAGGTGCTCCATCTCGTTGTGAATAAGGCCGTTGGTGGCGAGGAGTTCGCGACTGTCGAGGGTGAATTTGCTGCCGTCAAAGTGCGTGATCCGGCCACCCGCTTCTTCGACCAGGAGATAACCGGCGGAGGTGTCCCAGGGGTTGAGTTGGAACTCCCAGTAGCCGTCGAGCCTCCCGCAAGCGACGTAGGCGAGGTCGAGACCTGCAGAACCGGCGCGACGAACGCCATGCGAGCGCAGCGTGAACTCCTGGTAGAAGTGGACGTTCGGGCTGTCATGGCGTTTGTGACTGGGGAAGCCGGTGGCGATCAGCGATTCCTGCAGCAACTTCGCGCGAGAGACGTGGATGGGCTCGGCATTTTTCCCATTTCCGGTGGCGAGGGTTGCGCCCTTGCCGCGCGCGGCGGAGAACATCTCGTCTCGCAGCGGATCGTAGATGACGCCGGCGACCATTTCGCCATCTTCGTTGGGGGCGAGGCCAGGGCGGCGGCGCTCGCAACCGAGGATCACGCAGAAGGCCGGGAAGCCGTGCGCGAAGTTGGTCGTGCCGTCGAGCGGGTCAACATACCAGCGGTACTCGCTGTCGAGTGCCTGGCGAGTCCCCTCTTCGCCGTAGATGCCGTGGTCCGGGAACGCGGCGCGGAGGCGTGTTCCGATGAGGGCTTCGCTGGCCCGGTCGGCTTCGGTGACGAGATCGACGTCACCCTTGTACTCGGTGCGGACGCCACGGTGGTAGAAGTCGCGCAACAGGTCTCCTGCCTCGCGTGCGATGGATTCTGCAATGGGTAGGAACTCGGGCATGCTGTCGTTTATCCTGCACTCTCTTCGCGGTTGGCGTTGCGTCGTGGACCGCTGGCGCCACCTTCGGTGATGGTGCGGATCTGCGACTTATAGATGAAGAGATTGGGTTTGCCTTCGCGGGTGAGGCGGAGCATCATGTCGTCGAAGTACTCAATCCAGCCGCTGACGACTTCGCCATCACGCAGCTTGATGGCGACCGTAACCTGGCGGTCGCTGAGGGACTTCAGATACAACGCTTCTTGTCCAGTCTCGCCTGTGGGCGGACCCTTGTGACGCTTCTTCGTCGCCATAGATTTTGTCGCCATAGATTTCACTGCCACAGATGAATTGTACGGTGAGATTCCAACGAAGGGCTCAGGGTTGCCGGTTAGCGTAGTAGGCGGTGCGATAGCGCAGGTGGTAGCGGGCGGCGAGGGCTGGGTCCTTGAGCTGCATGTGAATGTGGCGGAGACCGGAGAAATCGACACCACGCTGCGGCGCATAGTAGCCGACCGTGTATTCGGTGCGCAGATCGTCAGAGACATGCGCGAAGGCGGGCGCGAGATCCTGCTTGTCCTCGACGTAGTAGTACTTTCCGCCGGTGTCGTTCGCCATCTGGATGAGTGCATGCTCGCCGCCGGTATCGCGTCCGGCATCGGCGTCGACGGGCACAATGATCAGGGAGTAGATCATGGCGCCAGCGCGCTCAGCCTCCTCGACGGCAGAGTCGTAGCTGCCGGAGCGCGTGGTGTTTTCGCCGTCGGTGATGAGCACGATTACGCGTCGTGCGCCACCGGTGGAGGGAGCTTCTGCGAGCCGCTGGCTGGCGAGATACACCGCGTCATACAGCGCCGTAGCGTCGCCATGGGGGATGCGGCCAAGACCGCTGTCGATGCTCCTGGCGTCGTTGGTGAAGGAAACAAGCTCGTCCACATTGTCGGAGAAGGACATCAGGTCGATGCGATCCTGCGGGCGCAGGAGGGACTTCACAAAGGTTTTTGCCGCATCGCGCTCGAGTCGGTCGTCTGTGAAGACACTCTCGCTGGCATCGATGGCGAGGACAATCTCGAGGGGTGTGGTCGACTCCCGATCGAAGAAGGCGATCTTCTGCGGGCGATTGTCTTCTGTTACTTCGAAGTCGGTGGCCTGCAGCCCGGGGACGGGCGCGCCGTGTTCGTCGACGACGTTCAGCGCAACAGATACAAGGCGGCTCTCTACATGAATCGTGGGAATCTCTGGAATCTGGCTGGCGATCGGCGGACGCTCAATGGGCGCAGGCTGGGATTGTTGCGGCGCGGCCATTGCGGCGAACGGCATGCACAGCAGGAGCAGCGGCGTTGCGATGGCGGAAAGCCTTTGGATCATCTTCCATTCCCGGCAATGTCTTCGGGAAACGGTTCGCCATCGGCCCAGACTGCACCGTCGACAAACTGTTCCTTCTTCCAGATGGGGACGGTTTTTTTGAGGGTGTCGATTACCCAGCGACAGGCGTCGAAGGCAGCCGCTCGATGCGCTGAGGCGACGACGATGAGGATGCTGGTCTCGCCGACCAGGAGGCGACCGAGGCGGTGGACGATCGCGACCTCGCGCACGCCGAAGTGTTCCATGGCCTCGGAGCGAAGCAGGTGCATTTGCTTCAGGGCCATCTCCTCGTAGGCTTCATAGTCCAGGTGCAGGGTCATGCGGCCGCGGGTATTGTCGCGCACGATGCCGTCGAAGATGCAGACCGCGCCGTCGGAACCGGCCTTGATCGCCCCAGCGATCGCGGCTGCGTCAATGGGCTCGCGCACAAGAGCGATGCAGGGGCGTGGCGCAGGCACATCGGGTGCAGTGCCCCCGCTTACGGGCGGCAGGATCGCAATCTCGTCGCCATCGTTGAGCGTCTGGTCGGGCGAGGCATACGCATGGTTTACGGCAATGGCAGCAGAGCGTAACGCGGCCTCCGCGATGGTGCCTTCGCGAGAGAGTTTCGCGAGCAGGCCTGAAACGGACTCCCCTGGATCGAGTTCGCGCCAGGCGCCGTCCGCGGGAAAGATCGTCTTCAGCGAACCGAAGGAGAGCAGCCGCACGCGGATGGAAGGGGAACTCATCTGTCCAGAATACTTGAGTTTTATCGCTGGATTTGACGGAATCAACGCTTGCCCGTCCGGCGAGTGATTGCGGTATACTCGGCGGGCAACCAAGTCCACACACTGCACTATCCTGGAGGATCCATGATCAAGGGATTTCGAGACTTTATTTTGCGCGGCAACGTAATGGATCTGGCAGTTGCTGTCATCATCGGCGTGGCCTTTACAGCGATCGTCACGGCGTTGACGACCAACATTATCAACCCGCTGCTCGGCGCGGTGGTGGGTAAGCCGAATTTCGACTACCTCGTGGGGCATCTCCATGGCGGCGAGATCAAGTACGGGACATTTCTGACAGCGATTATCAACTTCATTCTGATCGCTGCGGTGGTGTATTTCTTCCTCGTGCTTCCCTCGCAGTACCTCATGAAGAAGTTCAATCCTCCGGCAGTCGAGCCGCCTGTAACGAAGCCGTGTCCGCAATGCCTCGGCGATATTCCGATCGCTGCGACTCGCTGCAAGTTTTGCACGCAGCCGGTTTAGCCTACCGCGCCCAGGACGGCGGACTTCGCGTACACTCCTAACAATTCCTTAGGAGAATACTTTCATGCGTCGATCCACCGCCTGGGCCGCGTCG
>DATCDL010000542.1:0-5663 GCA_036510715.1 Acidobacteriaceae bacterium | reverse complement strand
GTGGTGAATGGTATCCGATCCGGCGAAGGAGTTGAGTCCATGCCGCATCGATTCGCGGTTGGAGACGCTCCAGCTTGTGAACAGCAGCTTCAAGTGGTTTTTCCCGGCGAACGGACTCCTCTTCGAGTCTTGCTCGATCCTGTTCGTGGGATGTGTCGATCTCGTCCAGCGTTTCGCCAAGTGCTATCCCATGCGCTCCTTGATAGAAGGCAAAGGCGGCGAGGTCTTTGATGTGCGGTGTGCTCGTGATCTTCATGGCAATCCTCCGGATAAAAAAGAGGAGCACCTATATATAGAGTGCTCCTCGGGTTGTTGTGTGGCAGCCTACTGCGCCTCCAGGACCTTCCTGGCTTGCTGCAGTTTGCCAAGCTCACGTTCTTCGTGGGCAAGTTCCTCGCGCATTCCGGCAACCTTCTCTTCTTGCTTGTCGATCTGTTCAAGGACGACTTCGACCGGAGTCTTTTTGACCCAAGCCTTGCGGCCCGTTTGCTGTGCTGCGGCGGGTACTGTTTTCTGTGTGGTCATAGAGCCCTCCTAAGGGCGTGGGTTAGTTGTGAAAGAGCGGGACTCATACGGAAGCAGGAGCAAGAGACTGCGCATGGTGTCGATCTGTCGCTCGATGCCATCGATTCCGCCAAGTGCGGCTCGATAGCCTCCCCCGTCGAGATCGTTTGCGACGGTGGAAAGCCGGGACAAGAGTTCAGTGTTGATTGCCTTGGCCCGTTCGAGAATGCGGTATCGGATTGCGTCGTCGAGATTAGGCGGCTGTGGTTTGGCGTTGGTTTCGGTCATTGGTTTCTTCCTTGGTTGCGGTCGTGACATCGCCCTCCGACTGAGTAAGGGAAGACGCTGCCTCTTCCGTTTGGAGCAAGAGCGCCTGACCGTTGAGCCAGGCTTCGAGTTTGCGGATCGCTTCGCGCTTTTCCGGTAACTCGATCTGGGTGTAGCGGTCGTTCACGTCGCGCGACCGCTGCGAAGAGTGGCCGAGGACTTCCCGGCGTACTTCCTGAAGAACTCCGGCCAGCATCATGCGCGTGTTTGCGCTGTGCCGAAGATCGTGGAACCGGAAGTGGCGAATCTTCGACCGGCGCAGGCTCGACGCCCACGTGGTCTTGATGATCTTGATAGCGTCTCCGCCATACGTGAAGATCGTGCCGCGCTTCCCGCGATGGGCGAGGAGCATGGTGTAGAGGCGATTTGTGAGCGGGATTTCCCGCGCCTCCCCTTCCGGTGTTTTCGAGTGGGTGACATGGAGGATGCGATTGTCGAAATCGATGTCCTCCCATCGTTGGCTGAGGATCTCTCCCCGGCGCATTCCGGTATGGAGTGCGCAAGTGATGATCCGTTGCAAGTGCTCGGGTGAGGCCGCAAGGAGTAGTTGCTCCTCGCGCAGGCTCATCACCGGGCGCTTGGTTCTGCGTTCCCGTTCCATACGCAGCCTGCCCACGGGGTTCGAGGCAAGAAATCCTTCCTCGACACCCCAATAGAGAACGCGGCGCAGGACACTGAGATCACGGTTGACGGTTGCGGCGGTGAGCTTCTTTTGTTCGTGGCGTTCCTGCCGGTACTTCCTGATGGCCGATGTGTTGATATGCAAGAGCGGCATGTCAGCGAAGAACGGCAACAGGTGCGACAGCCGGTCGAGCGAGTGCGGCTTACCCATCCCACTTGCAATGAAGCGCGCGGTAAGTTCACCGAACGTCATCTCCGGTTTCAACTGCGGCAGCCGTTGACGCGCATCGTTCAACTCATCATGGAACTGGCGCTCGATAGTTTCGGCCTTGCGGCGGTTGGATGTACCGGTGGACTTTTGGTGCCGGATGCCATCCATCCAGACATAGGCCCACCACGTGTTACCTCGTTTGAATAGCGACATGGGTTATCTCCCTCCTTTCTGTTTTTGTTGTTGAAGAATCCAAGCGATAACTTGGTTGCGAAAAAACACGATCTTGCCTCCGGGGCCTGGACGGAAATGGGGCAGGCCCTGCGGCAGGTAGCGATGCCTCACGGTCCAGTCCGAGCAGCCGAGCAATCGCGCGACCTTGCGGATGGGCAACGGCTCACCGAGTGCATCACCACCCTGCGGGTATTGCTTCGGGTAGTGCTGCCCGTGGGATTCGCTCGAAAACTCTAATGAATCCGCAGTGTTTCCTCCGCTATCAAAACCCGATATGCGTACCTCCTCCCCATCCCTGTTAGTCGTCATCGTGCTTCCTCCTGGTGATCCAGAAAGAACGAATAAGCTCTTGGAACCAATCGGGCAGTTTCGACCAGAAGTACCAGAGACACGCCAGTAACATTCCCAGGGCGACGAGGTCCTTGCGTACCTCGGGCGTTTGGATGAGAGCAACGATAAGGCTGAGTGACAGATAGAAGAGCAAGAGACCAATGCCCAATCGGGCAAGGAGTGCGACAAGACGAATGCTTAACGGAATCTTCGGCTGGGGAGTTGAGAGTTCCCGGCTGCCACACGTGGAGCATACTTCCGCGCCCCGAGGGTTGACGTGCGAGCGTGGACAGAGGCGGACGTCAAAAGTTCTTCCACACGTGCCGCAATACAACGGCTCGCCCGCCGTCATCTTTCCGCATTGGTAGCAAAATTTCATATTGTGTCGTCGAAGAATGGGTGATTGTGTTTACCGGTAGGCAAAAGCCATACGGGGCCGAAGAACTTTTCATTGCGAACGGCGTCGAGCGCTGCAAACCAGAAAATCTTCTGTGTGTCCTTTGCAACTGTCTTGCGAATCGATTGCAGTCTGCGCAAGGAGTGTGCAAGCACGAGAACCCGGAAGGTGGGTCGTCGGAACCGCTGTTCGAACTCCCCGGAGAGCGCCAGTTGGATATACTCCCGGACCTTCTTTTCCCAGACTGTGAGGGCTTCATGGCCGAGGTCTACTTCAATGAATGAAGCATCAATACCAGAAGGCGTCGCGAACTCTACATATCCATCCGGGATAAGGCTGTCTCCAGGTACGAGCGGTTGATGAAAGGTGATCCACCTCACGAATCTGACTCCGGGGACGGGTGTTCCTCCAAATTTCAAGTCGCAGTAAACGGCATTGATGGACAGTTGATGCTGGACGAAAAAATCGGCAATGAGCGTCTCGTTCTGTCGGCGGCGCGGACCTCGGCAGGGAACGTCAATCAGCTGAGCGCCCTTTACTGAGAGTGCATACAGCGCCTTCCGCCCTCCGCCTGAACCGAGGAAGAACCTTCGCAACAGTCCGGCGCGGGTGAGGGCAAGCAATCGTGCGTTGATGCGTGTGGTCGATCCGAACCCGGCGGCGATCCTCATCTGCTCCCGGTCCACTACACGCATAACGCTGAGTTGCCTCAAGATCGCGATGTCTCTCGGCTGGACGATGAGACCACGTTGTCTCCTCTTTTCGGTTGCCTTCCTATTTCCAGTCATGGAGTACCTCGTCAATCGAACGGGAAAACTTCGCGTGCCGCTTAGCGATTTCGCGCTCGATGTCGGCGCGCGGCTGAGCGTGCAGTGCCCGGGAGCGGTTTAGGAGATCGGTATAGTTGGCCTTGGAATCCTCGACCGTGGGCACGCAACCCTCCACCCAGTGATCGGAAGCGCTTTTCAGAACGAAGTGCCGCTGGGGCAAGTTCTTCAGGCGCTCGGCGAGCGACTTCCCGCCGTCGAGCATCTGGGCGACGGTCATTGCATCAGCACTCGAAAGCTGGAAAAAACAATGGGTCGCGACGGAGAGGATCGCCGCGCGCATAGGAGCAGGGTATTGGTCGAGAAACTGATTGGCTGAACATACCCCCACGCCGAACTTGCGGGCTTCGGAGAGTACCGTTTCCACTTCGTTGGAATTTGCGATGAGGTTTTGGATCTCGTCGCAATACAGAGTGAACAGCGATCTCTTGTCGCGGGTGAAGAGGGCATTCTTGATCATCGTGAAGAGCAAGCCAGCCAGGGTAAGGGCATGTGCGCCAAGCTTCCCCTTTTCAAGGGTTGCAATGATCCAATACCCATCGTCCATCGCATCGCGAAGCGAGAACGTGGACTTCGTCTGCCCTACGATGTGCCGGAAGCGCGGGTCTGCGGTAAAGGCCGATATCTTGTTCAGAATCGGCTCCCGCATCGTTGCCCTCATAGGCTCACTGACGGCCCCGTAGCGGGATTCAAAGTACTGGCGGACCTCTGCATTAGGAACCTTTTTGAGGCATGACGTGCGGAATCCGGGATGCGTGAGAAGCGGTGCGAGTTCAAGAAGCGTGAGACCGTTTGCCGCGAGCACGTAAAGCGAGTTGCGCAAGAGTTCTTCGGTTCGTGCCCCAAACCTGTCGAGGCCCCAGTACATCTTGAGCAGTTCCGCGATCTCCGCAATCGGGACGAAATCTGGTTTGCCCTCTCCAAGAGGATTCAGCCCCACGGACATTTCTTCGTCGCCGGGTGAAATCACAATGAGCCGGTGGCTCAGGTCCTCGTGCTGTTTCCACTCTTGCGCAGCGATGACGCGCAAGAGAAACGGCGTCGTATCGCCGTGCAGATCGAACAACAAGAATCCACGCCCGGCCTCAATGTCTTGGAGGCAGAGCGATTTGATTAGCGAGCTTTTCCCAGTTCCTGTCTTTCGCAGCAGCGCTTGGTGCATCGTGCGCCGGGTCTGGCTCAGCCCCAGCCGCCGCTTCGTCACCTGCTCTTCCGTGACACGGAACCCGAGGGTGGTCATCCCGGTGCATTGTTTTTGACCGCGCCGACGCCGACCCTGCCAGCGGTTCCATAGCGCGATTGCAAGTTGTTCGAGAAACTGAATCATGGAGCGAGTTTGTATGCGGGCGCGTCGATATCCGTAACAACTTCCTTTTCTGGCTCAATCAAGAGCTATAGACTTCAACAAGTTGTCCCAGATAACATCTATTCAAAGAATGTTGGACAGGATTGTGGCACGGCGTCAGAAGTTCGTGATCAGACCTTCGCGGTAGCGGCGGCCCGCGATCTTCTGAGCGGTGTACGAGAGGTCGATTCCCTTGATCTGGAATGCTTTGAAGATTGCGCGCACTTCGGGAACGTCGTTTAAGGACAGCACGAATTTGCCACGGAGCTTCTTGAGCAGCTCCGCCATTTTGCGGAAATCGTCGGGCTCGAGGTTGTACTTGTAGAGCTTGCGGTCATAGTACGGTGGGTCAAGATAGAAAAGCGTTGAAGCCCCGTCGAACTTTGCAAGAACTTTTTCATACGGCAAGCACTCGATCTGCACTCGTGCAAGGCGCTGATGCGTCTCCTCGATGATCTCTGGCAAACGTTCGGGATTGAACCCCGGCGGCTGCGCTGTGCCATACCGAAAACTGGGATTGCGGACAAGACCCGCGTAGCTATTCTTCAGAAGATACAGTTGCCGAGCCGCGCGCTGGATGTCGGTGAGCGTTGCCGGGTCGGTCGCCTGCAAGAGTTCAAACCATGCGCGGCTGACCAGCGTAAAACGCAAATAGCGGATCAGTTCCTCGTAATGCTGCTGGCAAACTCGATAGAAGTTCACAATCTCACGGTCGAGATCGTTCAATACTTCCACCTTCGAGGGCTGCTTGCGAAAGAACACCTGGGCGCCTCCCGCGAAGGTTTCGACATACGTCGTGTGCTCGGGGAAGATGGCGATGATTCGTTTCGCAAGCGCGCGCTTGCCTCCGATGTAGCTCAAAGGGCC
>DATCDL010000541.1:0-6016 GCA_036510715.1 Acidobacteriaceae bacterium | reverse complement strand
GCGTTGGGTGTATCGCGCTCCCAGAACGAGAGACTTTCCATAAGCTTCACTGTCGTTTTCTCTCTGCCATAGCAGCGAGTAGACCTTGTTCACGGCTGCTTTCATGATCTTCTTCATCTCTTCGTCGGAGATGTGGGAGATCTCTGGATTGCCATTGCAAGCCGTGCACGCCCTTCCCGCGTGCAGATCCTCAATAGGACCGTTGCGAAGGGCCAAGGCGACCAGCGCCTTCGCTTCTGCTGCGAGGGAAGGATCGAACTTCATCGTCATGGGGACCTCTGGTAAGTTCCAACCATATAGCGCCCACGCGAATATGTCTTGAATCTTTCCATTCCATCTTGGAGGCCGAGGGGCCAGATTGTTCAGCGTTGGTGGGCAGCCCTGCAACCGAAGGGCTCGGCGCAAGTCAAACGAACTATGCTCTTTCAGCTGCAGCCAGGACCGCCTCAAGCCGTTCGACTTCGAGGCGCCGGAGTTTGGCCGTTGCGGCCCACTGCTCCATGGCGTCACTGTCGGTCGAGAATTCCGCCTGCATCTCCCGCCATCGTTTTTCATTTTCACGGGCGGCACGCAGCGCAGACTGAAGCGCGGCACTCTGAGGTTTTGCTGTAGGGGTCATCGTAGTGAATTTTACTATTTGGAATTGGTACGAGTTGATCTCCGTGGTCGGCCGCTAAAGTTGGGGCACCGCACAATCCGGCGAGCCTCGATTGGAGAGGTATCTCACCTTGACTTGTTCTCGACCCTGCTTTGCGCTTGCCGGTTGCGGCGCCCCAATCTCTCCCACATCCGCGGGTCGACGGGCAAGGCAGCCATTCGCCCTGTTTCCGCGTTGTAGAAGGCTCCGTGATGAGTAAGGGTACCGTAGCGAAAGAGCCGCGCCAGCATTGCGAGTGCGCTTGTTGCCAACACCTGATTGATGAACGGTTCCTGCCGTTCGAGTGCCTCTGCCGCGCTGCAACTGGGCAATGGGTCCTCGCCCGCTTCTGCATCCGCGATCTCCGGATAGAGTTCCGCAACGGTTCGCAGTCGGGCCGCGGAGCGCCGGTTCGCGGCGTTCAACGGCTGGCCGAGCACATACTGGCCGCTGCTGGCGTTGTTGCCAAGGTCGAGCCAGTAAACGGTGCTGTCATTCGCTCGGGTGACAGCGGATAGGATGGCTTGCCGTGCCAACCGTGTATCGACGCAGCCAATAACAAGGTGAGGGCCTGCCGAATTGGTTCTCAGGGAATCCTTGTGGAAGTGCTCGGGGTACGCTTGCCATCTCAGACCCCAGAAGAGATTGACACGGTTGATCAGGACTACGGCCTTGTTCAGCCCGACATCGGCCGACGCAAACGGCTGGCGGATGCAATTCGTCTCTGAGACGAAATCCCCATCCGCCAGCATTACGTGGAGACCTCCTGTATGGCCCCATACTTTCATCGCCTGGTGGAGATAAGGCAGGCCCAGAAGGACTGCGCTACCGTTGCCTCCCGCGCCGATGATCAGCACGCGGAGCGGCTGCCCTCTGCGGCACAATGGCTTCGGGAGAGCGTGTTCAACGATCATGGCCGCGCCTCCTTCCAGACAAGAACTCCTCCACCGTTTCCGGCAATTCAATCAACGAGTCAGCGGGAAATTCCTCCTTGCCGGCGAGTTCCTTCCATAGCCCCTCGAAGCCGCCGGAATGGCGTGTAAGCCTCCCGACGTTGCCATGCGTAAACTCGCTTTCATAGAAGCTCTGTTCCCATTGGGGAATGGAGGCGACGGTGGAGGCATCCGGTGCCCGCATCGATCCAAGGCAGACGCTCCCTGAGTCGTACACATTCCAGTAGGGAGCCACACAAAGCTTGGTATCGGCCGCTGGACGGCGATTTTCTTTGAACGCCCGGAGCGAGAGCGAATGAGCCGTCGCCAGCCAGACCAGAGCGGGCTGGGGAAAGATCGCGCCATTGATTCCACCCAAGTCGCCCTGCGTGGTTCCGAAGAACATCTGACGTTTTCGGGCCGGCGTCCACCACGCGATCAACCGTTCGGTGCGCGCGATCACGTTTTCGGGGAGAAACTCAACCGCGACTCGGCCTCCCAAGGCTTGGACCAGCGATTGAACGAACTCGATGGTCAGCGTCTTTGCTGGTCCAAGCGTTGGTTGCTTGGTGCGATTCTCTACGTTCACTTCATGGTGGGTGATGAATGTATTTCCGAAACTGCCGTTCTGGTGTTCCGTCGACCGGTAAATCAGCAGGGCTTCATGCAGCGCGAAGTGATGGTTCTGCCCGATGCTCACGTTGACCTGCATGAGTCTCCTCCTCCGTGCCGTTCAGCATGGTAATCAGACCGGCAAGCTCCATGTTGATCTTGAGAAAGATCGCCATCGTTCGAATCGCCGCGTCAAACTCATCCCCGACCTCCGGCCGAAAGCAGACCGCGCAGGTCGGCTCATTGGTCGTCTCGTTATAGCGTTCCGACTCATGATCGAAGCAAGCTTGAATCGCGTCATTTTCGCGGAAGACGAGTAAGAGGCTCGGCACTGGCGGGTCGTCGTACTCACCCTCGAAGCGCATGACCTGGCCCTTCAAGCGCGACAGCCGATGAAGCGTCAGCAGCTTCTGAATCCATGTAGAGTGCGGCCCATGAAGATGCCTTCGCAGCAGCCTGCGTGCGCTGGGATATGTCCAGTCCTTCGCGATCCGGACGGGTTCCGGGATCGCCTCATCGACCGCCGGGAACTCGTAAGCATCCCGGCTCTCGGGCTCGTCCTGCTCCATCCACTCACGCAGCTGTTCGTTGTAGCACTCGGCGTCCGTGTGGTCGTAGATGCGAATCCACCGATAGAGCGAACTCCGCAACAGGAAGTAGAACGCCGCCCCAAGGAATCGCTCCTGCTCTTCGAGCGCGTCCAGTGCGGCCCCTATCTTGAGGTAGCCGCAGGCCTGAAGCTCGAACGCAGCCATCAGCTTGCCTTCGCCAAGAGCTCCGCCTCGCCAATATCCTGTCCCAAGGTCGTCCCTCACTTCGAAGCAATAGTCGACCTTGTCTGTGAGCGCGCCGCCTGAAAACTCCTCAATCAGCTTCTGGATGGCGCTTCGCGCGAAGACCACGGCGACCTTGCCGGTCTTTTGCCAGAGTTGCTCGACGGCGAGGTTCCGCTCCACCAGCGCCAGGCACAGGCGGTAAAGGCGCTCGCCGTTTGTCTCCAGGCGATAGCTTGAGGGGATGCGGCGGAGGGACGGAAGGGTTTCACCGCAACCTTGTCCCAGCAGCGCTATATCAGTGGCGGGAGCAGTTCGCTGGGGGCTTCGAGAACCGGCATCGTGCCGGACGACGATCTTCTGGCTGCTTCCGCGACGGTGTGCGCCAGGCTTTGTGACTCTTCGCATTTCAAATGCCTCGCGATGAGCCGGTCGGCTCTCTTGGGCTGCTTGCTCTCAAGCCGACGGAGTTCCGCGAGCAGGTGGGTATGATCGGCTTTCGTCTTCTTCATGATGTGCCGCCCTGTTTCGATGATTCGGGTAGCGACCAACTCCCTTGCAAAGCTGGCGCCAAACAGGGGCGCGGGAGAAGATCACAACGGGACACTGCTTGGAGTCTCAGGATCAGCCCTTGCTGCCGATGGCCCGGCTGAACGTGTAGCGAAGGGTGCCGCCGGTGTCCTCGGGCCCCGCCAGTGTCGCCGTGGCAATTTCGGGGAAGGACGGCGTCAGTAGTTCTCTCACTTGTTCGACGGTCAAGTTGGGCGCGGGATCTGGGATGCGAGTTCCGTTGTAGAAGAATTCGCGGCGCAGGGTTTCCACTTTCAGGCTGCTCATAATTCAACATCTCCTTGGCGGATTTGAGTTGAAGGGGGGAATGGGGAGTGTGGGGTACATCTGAGGCGCAGACCCGCGTTCGGTCCGTTGTTGCGGACCAATTGCAGAGGCGGTCAGAATGTATTCTGTGCTACGTACTCAAAGGTCGGCGTTCCAGCCAAACCGGTCAATCACCGGATTGGCGGTCAACGCGTGGGTTGGTGATTTGGCGTGAACCAAGAACGGACGACGACGGTTCGACAGATGCGCAGGGCAGATTTGCGTGTTTTGCACACGGCGCAAAGGTCCGCTGGGGCTTTGCAGCCTCCTCGAACAGGCCCATTGAGATGGAAGCGGAGAGCGCGACGGATGCAGAGCAGGAAGATTCCTTCTCTCGCGAAGGTGCATAAGATTCCTCTTCATACCGTTGTGCTCCAATAAGTTCAAGAGGCCATCATGGAGTACGTATATCGCTTTCGATCAATTGATGCACTGCTCGGAAAACGTGCCGAGCTCGAGAAGCAGGAGATATTCTTCGCTTCTACAAAGCAGCTGAACGATCCGGTCGAGGGTTACAAGGATATGTTTTGGAAAGGCGACGTGATCGCCTGGAAAAATTTCCTGCGTCATTATGTCTTGTGTCTAATGCAGACGATCCTTCAGGCGCTGGAGAACAAAGATGGATATGCTGTCACTCCCGAGAACCTGCCGATCCGAATACTCCCTGAAGAACTCCATCCAGAGGTTGCAAGTATCTTCCATGCCATCTGCGCGAAGATGTTCGCCGATCCGGAGTTGGGCGAACTGCCAAATCTGCTCGCAGCGAGAGTTTCCCCGATTCGCCGGAACGAGCTGCTTTCGGTACTTTTCCCGGTCCACTTCCGCCTATTCACGCTGATCTGCACCTCACTCCAGCCGGATGCCCCCTTCCATCCGGTCGATGCCTCTTTTCGCGGTCAAGAGGCAAGACCGCTGCGCTTGAAGGAGTCGTTTGCCAGTTTCGATGAGTGGGAAACGAGGAATCCCAACAATCCCGACGTCGTTGAAGCGATGACGGCAAGATTCATGAGCACCATCGAACAGACAACCTTCCTTCAGGACTACACGGGCATCAGCAAACAGCATGGTCCGGTATGGAGGGTGATCAGCTCAACCTTTCCGGATGTGTATTTACAGAGCCTCGAATACCTTTCGTTCGGGGATTGGTACACCGCGTGCTTTGTGGCTGATCCATCCCAGGCATCGATGTGGGGCTACTACGGCGACAGTCATCGAGGGGCCTGCCTGAAATTCAAGACCACAACCCTGCCAGAAGAAGAGCCCGCACTCTGTCTGAATCGGCAGATCGGTACGGGAGGTCCGCCGCATGCTCACGAGCGCATCTCCGCGTACAGCCCCCAGCCGCTGCTGCAAGTCCACTATGCAAACCGGTATCCCGAAGTGGATTTCTTCCGTTCTCTCGGAACTCTGGTTCCAGCGCAGGTTGCATTTTGGTTTCGTGGCGAGGACGGCACCATGAGCGCGACGGGCAAAGACCTCGTATTGCAGACAGAGGAGTGGCGCAAGCAGTATTGGGCGACGTTCCACGCCGGCGTCACGAACAAATTGACCGACTGGCAGCATGAGCAGGAATACCGCATCACGCTGCAAAGCAGCCTCGTGGACTTGTCGAATCCTGCGAAACGCACGCTTAAATATCGCTTCGAGGACCTGCAAGGCATCATCTTCGGCATGAACATGTCGACGGAGGATCGTGCGGCTATTGTTCGCATCATCGCCGCAAAGTGCGTGGAGACTCGTAGAACGGATTTCGAGTTCTACCAGGCGTACTATTCCCGGCTCTCTGGGAAAGTGGAAGCTGCGCAGTGGGATCTTGTGAAGTTTACGCCGGCGGAGACGGCTCCGCTATCGCCGCCGAAGGCTGAGTCGTAGCGCTTCGCGGGGAACAAAGGTGCGCATCACAGTAGGCTGTCGTTGACATTGCCGTTAGATCAACTATTGCCAACAGCCCAAGGCGCGTTTCCAGACAGCCATCTCACCGGATCCTCATGGTCTGATCTTGTCGGGGTCAGTTGCAACCCAGACATTCACGAGCATCCACTGGTTTGTGAGTTTTCTGCAAGCGTGCGTGACGCCATCTGAGGCGCATTGCTAAGTTCAATCAGCCGATGAGGTCGGCTGATATTGGCCAGCAAAATCACATCCCCCATCCCCGAACCAATCGTTCAGCTGCAACGCCAGTTGGA
>DATCDL010000540.1:0-8439 GCA_036510715.1 Acidobacteriaceae bacterium | reverse complement strand
GCGTTGGGTGTATCGCGCTCCCAGAACGAGAGACTTTCCATAAGCTTCACTGTCGTTTTCTCTCTGCCATAGCAGCGAGTAGACCTTGTTCACGGCTGCTTTCATGATCTTCTTCATCTCTTCGTCGGAGATGTGGGAGATTTCTGGATTGCCATTGCAAGCTGCGCAAGCCCTTCCCGCGTGCAGATCCTCAATGGGACCATTTCGGAAAGCCAGCGCAACGATCATCTTGGCTTCGAGAGCCAGCACCGAGTCGACGGAAGATTTCTTCATGGTCCACCTGTATGCGAGACATTATCTCAGCTTCTTGCGTGTGACCGATGAAGCTCTGTGAGTGCGCCTCTTTATCTTTTTCCAGAGATCGGGATCTACACCCAATACACTCGTCCGACCTGTTGAAGCGTTGTAGAAGGCTCCGTGATGGGTCAGCGTGCCGTAGCGAAAGAGCCTCGCAAGCATAGCGAGTGCGCTCGTCGCCAACACCTGGTTGATGAACGGTTCCTGCCGTTCGAGTGCCTCTGCCGCGCTGCAACTGGGCAATGGGTCCTCGCCCGCTTCTGCATCCGCAATCTCCGGATAGAGTTCCGCAACGGTTCGCAGCCGGACTGTATTGCGCCGGTTTGCAGCGTTCAACGGCTGGCCGAGCACATACTGGCCACTGCTGGCGTTGTTGCCGAGGTCGAGCCAGTAGACGGTGCCGTCATTCGCTCGGGTGACCGCGGAATGAATAGCCTGCCGCGCCGCCCGTGTATCGACACAGCCAATAATCAGGTGAGGACCTGTCGAATTGGTTCTCAGGGTATCCTTGTGAAAGTGCTCGGGGTACGCCTGCCACCTCAGACCCCAGAAGAGATTGACCCGGTTGATCAACACGGTGGCCTTATTGAGTCCGACATCGGCTGAGGCAAACGGCTGGCGGACACAGTTGGTTTCAGTAACCTGATCCCCGTCCACCAGCATCACGTGGATGCCTCCGGCATGGCCCCACACTTTCATCGCCTGGTGGAGATAGGGCAGGCCGAGCAGCATAGCGCTGCCATTGCCTCCCGCGCCGACAACCAGCACGCGGACCGGCTGCCCTCTGCGGCACAACGATTTCGGGAGAGCGTGTTCAACGATCATGATCGCGCCTCCTTCCAGACAAGAACTCCTCCACCGTTTCCGGCAGCTCGATCAGCGAGTCGCTGAGAAATTGCTCTTTGCCGGCGAGTTCTTTCCACAGCCCCTCGAAGCCGCCGGGATGGCGCGTGAGCCTCCCGACGTTACCATGCGTGAACTCGCTTTCATAAAAGCTCCGTTCCCACTGGGAGATGGAGGCGACGGTGGAGGCATCGGGAGCCCGCATCGATCCCAGGCAGACGTTTCCCGTCTCGTACACATTCCAGTAGGGAGCCACACAAAGCTTGGTATCGACCGCGGGGCGGCAATTCTCCTTGAGATCCCGGATCGAGAGCGAGTGATCCATCGCCAGCCAGACGAGAGCGGGCTGCGGGAAGATCGCGCCATTCATTCCGGCCATGTCGCCCTGCGTCGTTCCGAAGAACATCGGGCGTTTCTGTGGCGGCGTCCACCAGGTAATAAGCCGTTCTGTGCGCGCGAGCACGCTCGCGGGCAGAAACTCCGGCTGCACCCGGCCTCCCAGGGCTTGGACCAGCGATTGAACGAACTCAATGGTCATCGTCTTTGCCGGACCAAGCGTTGGTCGCTTGGCGCGATTGTCTTCGTTCACTTCATGGTGGGTGATGAATGTATTTCCGAAACTGCCGTTCTGGTGTTCAGTGGACCGGTAAATCAGCAAGGCTTCATGCAGCGCGAAGTGATGGTTCTGTCCGATGCTCACGTTGACCTGCATGCTCCTCCTCCATGCCGTTTAGCAGGGTAATCAGACCGGCGAGTTCTATGTTGACCCTGAGAAAGATCGCCATCGTGCGAAGTGCTGCGTCGAACTCTTTCCTACTCTCAGGGTGAAAACAGACAGCGCAGGTCGGTTCATTGGTGGTCTCGTTGTAACGGTCCGACTCATGATCGAAACAGGCCTGAATCGCATCATTCTCACGGAAGACCAGCAGGAGGCTGGGCACCGGCGCATCGTCATACTCTCCTTCGAAGCGCATCACCTGGCCCTTCAACCGCGACAGCCGATGAAGCGTCAGCAGCTTCTGAATCCACACGGAATGCGGCCCCTGAAGATGCCTCCGCAGCAGCCTGCGCGCGCTGGGATATGTCCAGTCTTTCGCGGTCCGGACGGGTTCCGGGATCGCCCCATCGACAGCCGGGAACTCGTAAGCATCCCGGCTCTCGGGCTCGTCCTGCTCCATCCACTCATGCAGTTGCTCGTTGTAGCACTCGGCATCCGTATGGTCGTAGATGCGTATCCAGCGATGGAGCGATCTTCGCAACAGGTAGTAGAACGCCGCTCCGAGGAATCGCTCCTGCTCTTCGAGCGCGTCCAGCGCGGCTCCGATCTTGAGGTAGCCGCAGGCCTGGAGTTCGAACATGGCCATCAGCTTGCCTTCGCCAAGAGCTCCGCCTCGCCAATATCCTGTCCCAAGGTCGTCCCTGACTTCAAAGCAATAGTCGATCTTGTCTTTGAGCGCGCCGCCTGCGTACTCGTCAATCAGCCTCTGAATCGCGGTCCGCGCGAAGACCATGGCGACCTTTCCGGTTTCTTGCCAGAGCGTTTCGTCGGCGAGATTCCGCTCCACCAGCGCCAGGCACAGGCGGTAGAGGCGCTCGCCGTTTGTCTCCAGGCGATAGCTTGTGGGGATGCGGCGGAGGGACGGAAGGGTTTCACCGCAACCCTTTCCCAGCAGCGTCATATCAGAGGCGGCAGCAGTTCGCTTGGCGCTTCGAGAGCTGGCATCGTGCCGGACGACGATCTCCTGGCTGCTTCTGCGACGGCGTGCGCCAGGCTTTGTGACTCTTCGCATTTCAGATGCCTCGCGACGAGCCGGTCGGCTCTTTTGGGCGGCTTGCACTCAAGCCGACGGAGTTCCGCGAGCAGCTGGGTCTGATCGGCTTTGCTGTTATTCATGATGTGCCGCCTTGTTGCGATGATTCGGAAGCGATCAACTCCCTTGCAAATCAAGCGCCGAACTGGGGCGCGAGAGAAGATCGCAACGGGACGCTGCTTGGAGTCTCAGGATCAGCCCTTGCTGCCGATGGCCCGGCTGAACGTGTAGCGAAGGGCGTCTCCGGTGTCCTCCGGCCCTGCCACCGATGCCGTGGCAATTTCGGGGTAGGACGGCGTTAGCAATTCTCTTACTTGTTCGACGGTCAAGTTGGGTGCGGGATCGGGGATGCGGGTTCCGTTGTAGTAGAACTCGCGATGCAGAGCTTTAACTGTCAGACTGCTCATGAATCATCATCTCCAGGATGGATTTGGGTTGTACATGGAATGTGGAGCGTGCGGGGTGCAGGTGAGACGCAGCCCTGCGTCTGGCCCACGTTGCGGACCAATTACGGAAGCGGTCTGAGCTTATTCTTGGCTACGTACCCAAGGGGCGTCGTGCCAGCCAAGATGGCCAATCACCGGGTTGGTGGTCTGCGCGTGGGTTGGCGATAATGCGTCATTTGAGGTTGACCAGAACCTCGCCTGGCTCCGCAGTATCGAAGTACCGGCGCTGGAAAAACAGCGCCAAATTGACCAAGGCGATCATCACAGGTACTTCAACAAGAGGACCGATTACGGCGGCGAAAGCCGCGCCCGAGTTGATGCCGAACACCGAGACGGCAACAGCGATTGCCAGCTCGAAGTTGTTTGAGGCGGCCGTAAAAGCGAGCGTTGTTGTCTTTGAGTAATCAGCGCCAAGTTTCCTGCCCATGTAAAACGACACCAGGAACATCACCACGAAGTAAATCAAAAGCGGTATTGCGATCCTCAGAACGTCCAGGGGCAGACGCACGATATAGCTGCCTTTGAGAGAAAACATTACAACGATGGTGAACAGCAGAGCGATCAGCGTCATCGGTGCCACTCGCGGCACGAAGTTTCGGTCGTACCATTCGCGTCCTTTCGCCCGAGCCAGAACGGTACGCGTCAGATAGCCGGCAATAAAGGGGATGCCCAAGTAGATGAAGACACTCTTTGCGATCTCACCGATGGAGACGTTGACCTGAGTTCCGCGCAGGCCGAACCAACCGGGGAGAACCGTGATGAACACCCAGGGGTAGACCGAGTAGAAGAAGACCTGGAACAGCGAGTTGAACGCGACGAGGCCAGCTGCGTATTGCGTATCGCCCTTTGCTAACTCGTTCCATACGATGACCATGGCGATGCAGCGCGCGAGCCCGATCATGATGACCCCGGCCATGTATTCCGGATACCCTCGCAGAAATACGATGGCCAGCACGAACATGAGGATTGGACCAATGAGCCAGTTCTGCACTAGAGACAGGCCTAGCACGCGTTTGTTGCGGAACACCTCGTGGAGTTCTTCGTAGCGGACACGCGTGAATGGCGGGTACATCATCAGAATCAGCCCCGCCGCGATAGGCACCGACGTTGTGCCGATGCTGAAACGATTCAGGAACGGCACGACTCCGGGAACAAGCCAGCCAAGAGCGACACCGAACACCATGGCGGCGAAGATCCATCCCGCGAGGTAACGATCCAGAAAAGACAACCGACTGTTTTTCACCTTAGCTCCTACGAATGACCAATCCGGTCGATTTCGCGCTTGATGGCCATGTCCTCAAGGGTTGCCAAAGGCAACGAGAGGAACAACCCGATCCTGCGATCAAGCACGGTGAAGGCAGCACGGAACGCACGGGCTATCTCCTCCGGAGTTCCTTTTACTCCCGCGGGATCAGCAATACCCCAGTGCGCCGTCATCGGCTGCCCCGGCCAGAATGGACACTGCTCCTTTGCCGCGTTGTCGCAAACAGTAAAAACGAAGTCGAGCTTCGGCGCGTCCGGAACCGAGAACTCGTCCCAGGACTTGCTGCGCAGGGCAGCTGTCGAGAGTCCAGCCGATTCGATCTGCTGAAGTGCCTCCGGTCGTGGCTGCCCGGTCGGATGACTGCCAGCGCTGAAAGCCGAGAACTTGCCCTTACCTTTGTGGTTCAGGATTGCTTCTGCCATGATCGAGCGCGCAGAGTTGCCTGTGCAGAGGAACAGAACGTTGTAATGATCGGCCATGATTTCTATTCCTTCGCTCCTACGAGAGCAGGCGTGCAGCAACCAGGTTGGCAGCAGGCGGTTTTTGGTTTGTTGGCCCGGACGAAGGCGCCGAAGAACTTGTTATTCACCTGGGGAGCGATCGCGTCCACGTCAACGCCGGCCTCGGTGAGGAACTGCCGGGCATCCTCTACGCTGTAAACGCGCGTCGGCTCGACCGTTGCATCCTCGAATCCAGCGCCCGTCAGCTTTGCGATGTACTCGCTCTCTTCGAGCGCGCCGGCAATACATCCAACCCAGAGCAACATGCTTTTGCGGACAGCTTCCGGCACGCTACCGCGCACGACCACATCGGAGACCGCGAATCGTCCGCCGGGCTTTAACACTCGGAAGGCTTCACGGAGAACACGATCTTTGTCGGCCGAGAGATTGATGACGCAGTTCGAAATGATGACATCAACAGAGTTGTCAGGCAGAGGAATGCTCTCGATTTCACCTTTCAGAAACTCGACATTCCTTACTCCCGCCTGCTTCTGGTTTTCGCGGGCGAGCGCCAGCATATCGTCGGTCATGTCAAGACCGTATGCTTTACCGGTTGAACCGACGCGCTTAGCCGAGAGCAAAACGTCGATGCCGCCGCCAGAGCCAAGATCAAGAACGGTCTCTCCAGGTTGAAGATCGATCAGTGCGATCGGGTTTCCGCATCCAAGCGAAGCCAGGACGGCCTTCTCTGGAATGCCCCCCGTTTGATCGGCACTGTAGAGATTTGTGGTGATCGGATCGCAACACCGAAGACCGGGATCGCAACATGCCTGCAAACTGCCGGACTGTGCTACGGCCCGCGCGGCACTTCCGTACTTTTCCTTAACCTGTTCCTGAACGTTTGTCGTCGATTCCATAACGGCGTCTCCTCGCATACGCTAAAGCGAATGTATTCGCAACTAGACGTATCTGTCAAGCCGTATATAATGTGAGTGTGAGTATTTCCCCGAAGTGTTACGACCTGGCGCTGCTCTTTGCCGCGCTCGCCGATCGCACCCGTCTCAGGCTTTTGAACCTGATGAACGGCAAGGAAGTGTGCGTCTGCTATTTCGTGGAGATACTCGGGCAAAGTCAGCCCAAGATTTCACGACATCTCGCCTACCTGCGGCGAGCTGGCATCGCCGCTGCTCGCCGCGAGGGGAAGTGGATGCATTACAAAATCGTCGAACCGACAAATGCAGGCGCTTCCAGAATCCTTCGCGAAACGCTCGCAGTTATTAGGCAAGAGAAATCGATGCAAGCAGACCTGGGACGTCTCGGAAAAGCCTGCTGTGCTCCGCAGAGAGTTTCAGCGCTCGAGGGGGCGCCACTGCCGATTCCGATTGAGGCGGTCGGCTGCTCCACATGCTGAACTGACGAGAACAGCCCGAGCGCGTTTCCAGTATTGCTATTTCGCTCTTGTCTCATGGCCTCATCTCGTCGAGATCCGTTTCCATCCAGGCATTCAGGAACATCCGCTGGTTTGACCACAATTGATGCACGTATAGCAGGTTCCGCTCGGCTTCATCAGGCCGCCACAGGCAACACAGGGCGGAGCGTCGCCAATGTCATAGAGTAACTGTGAGTCGTCGGCCAGGCCGGGTGTCAGCTCTCCACCAGTGCTAATCTCGCCATTGCCTTGGCCGAAAAGCGCGAATTGCTTTCCGGAGAGGAACCGCAGTTCCATCCAGCGAAAAAGATAATCCATTATGGACTTCGCGTACCCGATCTCCGCGTTGCCGGTCCATCCGGAAGGCTCAAAACGCGTATGCGAGAGCTTGTCGCAGAGCACTTTCAATGGCACTCCGTGCTGAAGGCTGACTGAAACCACCGTCCCGAAACACTCCATCAACCCTGCAATGGTTGATCCGGCCTTCGCCATGCGAATGAAGATCTCGCCCGGCTGACCGTTCGGGTAGAAGCCGACCGTCAGATAGCCTTCATGTCCCCCGAATGCGAAGTGATGCGTGATCGCCGAACGCTCATTCTGCAACCGGTGGCGATTCGCCGCGGGCGGACCCAAGATGTCGGGCGCAGCTCCTGGCGCTCCCTCTGCCAACTTGCTTCGATCTTCAACGCTGGCCGGGTCGGACGATTTCGCATCTTCTGCACCGCACTCTCGGGGCGTCGGTTCAAAGGTTTCCATCTCGGGCCTCCTGCGGTGGCGGGGATACTTGCGCCGTCCGTTCCGCCGCGTCATTGAGGGGTTTGTACCCCCAGACAGAAATCCGGTCAAATGACCCGGAAGGCGCTCGGTTGGAGTTCGAGCCGGCTTCAGAACAACGAGCCCTGAATAGGCGTGAAAGAAGTCCGATCCACTGGTGGAGCAGCAAGCTGGAGTTCCTGATCCCGCTCTGCCACCGGCGTCCTGGACTTGCTTTCCAATTGCCTGAGCATCGCAAGATCGGATGCCTGTTGCTCTTCTGCCAGACGCAGTTCATACCGCGCAAGATAGTTGCGGCTGCCTATTTCTCGCTGGATCGCCCTCTCGACATCGGAAAACGTGTATTCCGGATCTCCGTAGCAAGGGAATCGCAGCGTGTGTTTCAGGAACCGCACCTTAGCGGCCGTAGATGAAAACCACTCCTCGTAGAATTGAGTGCGGTTGTAATGAGCAATGTGCGAGAAGCACATGGAGAGGCGATTGTAAAAGCTCTTTGTAAAGAGCGCCGACGCCCACTCCGATTCAATAAAGCGCAGCAGAGTATTTCCAAACTCGGCCTTGTCCTCAGCCGTTGAGAACTTCGTGGCCGTAAAGTCCGATGGGAGAAATGGGCCCTTGGGCATGGTGATCTCCACGCAAACGAAAAGGGCCAGCCGCAGCCGATCCTCATCCTTGCCCTGGTTGAGACCGTAACGGCCTCGCTGGAACATTCTCCCAATGGATGCGCTATCACCCGTACATGCTGAAGACCAGCGGTTCCAGGGGAGATTGATGGCTCTGTCGCCGTCATGCTGCCGCTTCGCCCATCGCCCTCAGCTTGCGATATACAGTGGTCTTGCCGATTCCGAGCAACCGTGCGGCTTCAAGAGGTCTACGATTCGACCGCTCGTAGGCTGCCACGATCATCGCTCGCTCCACCTCCGCCATAGTCGGAAAGACTCCCGTCTCCGGAACCTGCGCTAAGACGATGGGAGCTGCTGACTCCACGCGCTGCGTGAGTTTTCGGCAAGGTTGCGCAGCATTTCTGTGCAAGAGTGAACCGGCTGCGAGGATCAGTCAGGTGCGGACGTATTTTGCAAGCAGGTCGTCCATATCATCGCCGACGCCATATCCAAAATTGTGGCTGATGGTGCGC
>DATCDL010000539.1:0-14618 GCA_036510715.1 Acidobacteriaceae bacterium | reverse complement strand
AGCCTACGGCGGGTGCGAACTCATCCATCGCCGCGTCGAGCGAGTAGGCTTTGGTGCTGACGATGATGAGGTCGAAGGTGGTGGGATTTGCCTTCAGGTCTTCGGCGGTGAGGAGTTTTGGATGGACGGTCACGTCGCCGTAGGGATCGAAGATCTGGAGGCCGGAGCGCTGCAATTGGGCGGCACGCGCGGGGCGAACGAGAAAGGTAACGTCGCGGCCGGCGGCGGCCAGTTGCCCACCAAAATATCCTCCAACCGCACCCGCTCCAATAACCAGAATCCGCATATTTCTCCTTGTTGCCGCTAGGCGATGCTTTGTTCTTCGAGCTGCATGGCGAGATCTTCCCACTCGGTGGTGCGCGCTGCGTGCTGCTCGCGCAGGGTATCGAGTTCGGCGGCGAGCGCCTGTGCTGCCTCTGCGGTGGTGAAGAATGCCTGCTGCTGTTCCGCGGCAAGGATACGCGCTTCGAGACTGGGAAGCTCGTCTTCAAGCGCTGTGACGCGGTCTTCGAGATGCTTCAGCTTGATGGGATTCAGTCGCTTGATCGTGGCCTTTGGCGCCGAGGATACATCGGCGAGCGAGCCCTCGATCTCGTGCGTGCCGGTGGGGGGCTCCGCGACGACGACCTGCTTGACGGCCTTGAACATGCCCGTGGCCGCATCGACTTTGGCGTTGGTCGCGGCGTCGTGGGTGAGCATTTTCGCGGCTTCGGCGGTGTTGGTCGGAATGCCTCCCTGCTTGCGGAAGAGGTAGTCCTCGTAGTTGCCGGGGTAGATGTGGACGCGGCGGTCTTCGACTTCGAAGACGCGGGTGGCGAGGCCGTCGATGAAGTAGCGATCGTGCGAGACGAAGAGGACGGTTCCGCTGAAGTTGCGAATCGCTTCGAGGAGGACGTCCTTGGCGCGCATGTCAAGATGATTGGTGGGCTCGTCGAGCAGCAGGAAGTTGGCTGGGGAGACGAGCATCTTGGCCATGGCGTAGCGATTGCGCTCGCCGCCGGAGAGGACGCCGAGGGTCTTGAACACGTCGTCGCCGGTAAACATGAAGCAGCCGAGGAGAGACCTCAGGGTGACGACATCGACCTTTGGATTGGAGCCGGTGATGTCGTCGAGCATCTGCGCGGCGCCGTCGAGGACCTTGTACTGATCCTGCGCGAAGTAGTCGGCGAGGACGTTGTGGCCGAGGCGGATCTTGCCCGACGTAGGAGCTTCGAGGCCGCTGAGCATGCGGATCATCGTCGATTTACCCGCGCCGTTGGCTCCGACGAGAGCGATGCGGTCGCCTCGCTCGATGGTGAAGCTGACGTCGTCGAGTACGCGTTTCACTCCTCCGCTGGGCGACGGATAGACCTTGGTGAGGTTTGTGACCTCAATGACCGTGCGGCCACTGGAGGGCGGCTGTGGGAAGCTGAAGTGGATCGTCGACTCCTCTTCGGGGACTTCGATGCGCTCGATTTTTTCGAGTTCCTTGATGCGGGACTGGACTTGTTTGGCCTTGGTGGCCTGGGCACGGAAGCGATTGATGAAGGTCTCTAGCGCCTCGATGCGATCGCGCTGATTTTTGTACGCGCTCATCAACTGGGTGCGGCGCTCTTCCTTGAGGACTTGATATTTCTCGTAGTTGCCGTGGTAGACGTGCATGCGCTTGTTCCAGACTTCGACGGTTTTGTTCACCGTGACGTCGAGGAAGTAGCGATCATGCGAGATCAGGATGAAGGCATTTTCGTAGTTGTGGAGATAGTCTTCCAGCCAGTTGCGGGACTCGAGATCGAGATGGTTGGTGGGTTCGTCTAAGAGCAAAAGACTGGGTTTTTGCAGTAGCAATTTGGCTAGTGCGATGCGCATCTGCCAGCCGCCGGAGAACTCTTCGGTGCGGCGAATCCAGTCTTCCTTGCTGAAGCCGAGGCCGCCGAGCACGGCTCCCACCTGCGAATCCAGGGTGTAGATATCGTGCGCGTGCAGGACGTCGGCGATCTCGGAGTAGCGGTCGGCAGCGACGGCGTACTCGCGCGACTTGGGGTCAGTGTCGCTGAGGACGTGGGTGAGGCGCTCCTGCTCGTGCTCCATCTCGCGGAGCTCGTCGAAGACGGAGAGACACTCGTCGAAGACGGTGCGGCCGGAGAGGGCGAGGCCGTCCTGCGGGAGATAGCCGAGGGTCATTCCCTTGATGTGGGTGCGCTGGCCGTAGTCGAGGCCTTCCATGCCCGCCAGGATTTTGAGCAGCGTGGATTTGCCCGTGCCATTGCCGCCGACCAGGCCGGTGCGCTCGTTGGGCGTGACCAGCCAGTTGACGTCTTCGAAGAGGAGTTTGTGGCCGTATCGTTTGCCGGCGCCAGAGAGTTGAAGCATCACGTCCATTTTCTCATTGCTGGCCCCGGAGCGTGTGACGTTTGTCCAGGTGAGTGCATCGAAAGAGCTTGGGGGCTTGGGAAAGTGGCTCAGAGAGAGGCGGAAAATCGGGCGGGGACGACCGGCCAGGGTCGGCACCGGGCGCGCAATCGCTGGCTGGTGGCGATTGGGGCCGGGGTGGGCGTGGTACTCGTGGCTCTGGCCATCACGGGCGAATATATTGTGCGCCATGCCGGGCCGCTGCTTCGGAGCAGTGTCGTAGCGACGCTGTCGGCTCGGTTTCACTCTCCGGTCGAGCTGGATTCGCTGGAAATCTCGATGGTGAAGGGGCTGGCAGTGCATGGTCGCGGACTTCGAATTCTGTATCTCGCAGGACCTACAGAACCGGACATTGTGCAGGAGCGAGGAGGAGCCGCGCCGCCGATGCTGAGCGTGAAGAGCTTCACGTTCCGAACCACGCTGAGCGACCTGCTGCACCTGCGGGCGAACCTTGCGCGCGTGGACGTCGATGGCATGGAGTTACACATTCCGCCGAACCGTACCGGTGAGATTGAGCAGACGAAGATGCCGAAGGCTCGCATTGCGCTGACCGTGGCAAAGATCTATTGCAGGAATGTGAAGCTGATCATTGAGACATCGACGCCGGGCAAAGACCCGATACAGATCGACATCAAGAGACTGGATTTGACCGATGTTGGCGCGGGACAGCCGCTGCGGTATGTGGCTGACGTGATCAACCCGAAGCCGGTGGGGATAGTGCATGCCTCTGGACGCTTTGGGCCGTGGGAGGGAGACGATCCTCGCTCCACGCCGCTGAATGGTATTTACACCTTCGAAAACGTGGACCTGAGCACCATCAAGGGCCTGCGTGGCGTGCTGACGTCGTCGGGAACATTTCAAGGCAAGCTCGGACGCATTACGGTGGATGGTGCGACGAGCACACCGGACTTCGCGCTTGATGTGAGCGGCCATCCAATGCCGCTGGAGACAACGTTTAGCGCGTTTGTGGATGGGACGACGGGGGACACGACGCTGAACGTGGTGAGAGCACAGTTGGCGCAGTCGCGGTTCAGTTGCAGCGGTGGGATTATGAGGGTGCCGGGGAAAGGTCACGATATCGCGCTCACGGTGATGATGCCGGAGGGACGGATCGAGGACATCCTGCGGCTGGTGATGAAGGCGACGCCGACGTTGATGCAAGGAGCGGTGTCGTTTCATGGCAGGCTGCACCTGCCACCGGGGAATGTGCGGGTCGTCGAGAAAATGCAGCTGACTGGCAACTTGCGGATGCAGAATGTCGAGTTCACGAGCGCGAAGCTGCAGAAGCAAGTTGACTCGCTGAGTCTGCGTGCGCAGGGCAAGCCGGGGGAGGCGAAGGCGGCGGCCAGTGGACCACAGGCGGAGGTAACGTCGGAGATGGCTGCGACATTTAATCTTGCGAATGCGATGCTGATGGTGCGGTCGCTGGAGTACCAGGTTCCGGGCGCAAAGGTGAATTTGATCGGCGTGTATCCGCTGGACGGCAGAGAGTTTGATTTTCGCGGACATGTGCAGACGGATGCCACCGCATCCGAGATGCTCACTGGCTGGAAATCGCTGCTGATGAAGCCGTTCGACGGGCTGTTGCAGAAGGGTGCGAAGGGAGCGAACATTCCGATCGAAATCAGTGGAAGCCATGGCAACTTCAACGTAGGCTTCGCGATGCATAACGAGGACAAAACGCCGGAGGAGATCCTGGCAGATCTGGACGCGAAGAGCAAAGAGCACGAGTCGGCACAGCCGCATTGAAAGTCGACGTGCGAGACACGCAGCACGGTGCCCTGCTAACGTTGAAGTGACAATGGAAGCGCAGAGCGAGCTCATATTGATGGAACCGCAGCAACCTCGAGGCGATCCCTCGCACGACGGACCCGCGCCAGCGCCAGTGTGGCTGCAGCGGATGAGTCTGCTCGTCCTGGTGCTGTTCTGCTTTTACATTGGAGGACTGCTGGCCATCCTCCCATGGTCGCCGCGTTATTGGGACCAGAACGCGTGGTTGCTGATGCATCCGGCGCTACAGACATTGCTGGGCAAGGGCTGGGTTCGCGGCATGGTGTCCGGGATCGGCCTGCTGGATGTGTGGATCGGGATCAGCGAACTGCTGAACTATAAAGACTTCCGGGGCTGATATGCATGTCCGATAGCAACGTAACGAAGGATACGCCGAAGCCGCTGGACATCGCTCCTCTGGCGTATGAGAATCCTGACTTTCTGAACTCGCCGGATGGACGGATGCTGCGCATCATGGCGGAGTATACCGAGCCGATGACGCGATTTCGGCGCGAACGCATCCAGGACACGATCGTGTTCTTCGGGTCGGCTCGATTTCGCGCGCTCGATGTTGCAAGTCACGAGCTTGAACTGCTGGACAACACGGGATCGGCGCAGCCGGCGCCGGAGAGCGAGCAGCCGGCGAGGGCGGGGGAAGCAGAGACATCGGAACTTCGGCACAGACGCGCCGAAGCCGCCGTGGAGATGGCACGCTACTACGAGGACGCTCGCACGCTGGCTCGGAAGCTGACGGAGTGGTCGAAGAATCTTCCGGGGCGGAGGCATCGGTTCGTCATTACGTCCGGTGGCGGGCCCGGCATCATGGAAGCCGCCAACCGCGGAGCGCATGAGGCCGGTGGCAAGACCATCGGGCTGAACATCATGCTGCCCTTCGAGCAGCTGCCGAACCCTTACATTACTCCGGCGCTGAACCTGAACTTCCACTACTTTTTTATGCGCAAGTACTGGTTCGCGTACCTGGCGAAGGCTCTGGTGGTGTTCCCCGGCGGGTTTGGGACGCTGGACGAAATGTTCGAGCTACTGACGCTGGACCAGACGCACAAGCTGTCGAAGCCGATCACGATTGTGATCTACGGCTCCAGCTACTGGAAGAACGTGATCGACCTGGAACTGCTGGCGGAAAAGGGAGCGATTGCGGTGAAGGATCTTGACCTGTTCAAGTTCGCCGACACGCCCGAGGAGGCTTTTGCGATCGTCAAAGAGGGCCTCACCCGCAACCACCTGGATGCCGAGCTGGAGCGGACGCGGACGGAAGCTCCCATCCCCGACGAGCCTGAAGTCAGCGCGCAGGAGCTGCTGGGGCCGGATATTGCGCAGACCCGGCCGAGCCGGAACGGCTGAGAGCAAGGGATTCGCGATTCGTTTTAGCCGAACAGCGTGTGCTTGCGGGGCATTTCGATGCCGAGGTGCTCGTAGGCGAGGCGGGTGGCGACGCGGCCGCGGGGGGTGCGGTCGAGGAAACCGATCTGGATGAGGAAGGGTTCGTAGACTTCTTCGAGGGCGTCCTGCTCCTCGGCGAGGGCGGCGGCGAGAGTGTTTAGGCCTACGGGGCCGCCATCGTATTTCTCGATGATGGTGCGGAGCAGGCGGCGGTCGAGTTCGTCGAAGCCGTGGGCGTCGACCTCGAGCATTTCGAGGGCGGCCATGGCGGTGGGGCGGTCGATCTTTCCCTGGGCCCTTACTTCCGCAAAATCGCGGACGCGGCGGAGGAGGCGGTTCGCAATGCGGGGTGTGCCTCGGGAACGCATGGCAATTTCGGCGGCGCCGTCGTGGTCGATGGGGACTCCTAAGACTTCAGCCGACCGCTCGACTACCCAGCGGAGTTCGTCGTCGGTATAGAACTCGAGGCGGAGGAGGATTCCGAAGCGGGAGCGCAGGGGGGACGACAAAAGCCCCGGCCGGGTGGTGGCAGCGACGAAGGTAAAGGGGTCGATGCGCATGACGTGGGTGCGGGCCGAGGGGCCGGTGCCGATCATGATGTCGAGCTGATAGTCCTCGAGTGCGGTGTAGAGCTTTTCTTCCATGACGGGCTGGAGGCGGTGGATCTCGTCGAGGAAGAGGACCTGCTTGGCCTTGAGGTTAGTGAGGATGGCGGCCATGTCTCCCTGGACCTGGAGGGCGGGGCCGCTGGTTTGCTGGAAGCCGACGTCGAGCTCGTTGGCGATGATGGTGGCGAGCGTAGTTTTGCCCAGGCCGGGAGGGCCGAAGAGGAGGACGTGGTCGAGGGCCTCGCCGCGGGACTTGGCGGCTTCGAGCGCGATGGAGAGTTGTTCCTTGGCTTTGGTTTGCCCGATGAACTCGGCGAGGCGTTTGGGGCGGAGCTTGAGTTCGACGGCGTCATCGTCGTCGAGGCGGCCGGCGGAGACGAGACGCTCGGCTTCGCTGCTTTTGGGCGCGGTGCCGCTGAGGCCAATCTTTCGTTTTTGCTCGAAGTCCATCTCAGGCGAGGATAAGGCGAAGCTGGCTTTGAAGCAATCGAAGAAGGATTTCGGGCGTTCTTTTGACACCGTGCGCGGGAGCATCCTCCGAGATCACGTTGGAGCCGCCACCGGCTGAGCACAGGGATGTGTACCACGATTAGAGACCAAATTTGCTCAGCGTGGCCGCACCACGCATACCAGTGGTGTCTGCTATGCGGTGCCGTGGCGACGGCCCCTGGGGTTTCAGGCGAAAGAAAATACTTGAAAGCTGAGGACAAGTGAGTCCTATCGCGACCGATCTACGTCTCAAGGTTGAAGTAACAGTTCTGTCATCTTCAGAGATCCGCGAAGCATTCCAGAGCGTACGGTGTTTTCCCTTGAAGGATGTGCGGGCAGCAACCCGACTAAGTAAGCACCAATATGAACCAGTAGCGGGACGCAGCCTCAGAGGCGTACCAGAGCAGGAGTTGAAATCGCATGAAGCGCCTTGTTTCCTTTGTCTTGACCCTATTTACCGGTGTTTGTTTTCTGATGGCGATGGAGCGTCAGGCCATGGCGTATGTCGACCCGGGAACCGGTCTGCTGGCGCTGCAGTCTTTTGCGTCGGTGATGGCAGCAGCAATGTTTTTTCTTCGGCGGCGTATTATGGGTTTGTTCAAACGAAACAAGCCCCAGGCTAACGTCGCTACGCCGGTAACGGTGCAGAAAGAAGACTCTCGCAACACCGCATGACATCAGGGACGCCAACCGCCACTTTTCGCGATCCGTCGGGCTCTTTGAGTCTCGAAGAAGATCTCGCTGTTCGCACCATCCACCCGTCGGCACGCGACCATGTGATGGAGTTCGTCACATCGCAGTTCTGCAGCAAGCTGCAGGACCGCGGGGACATGGTGGCGATCACCATCAGGAACACTCCGGCGGGGCTGCAGTTGCTGCATCCGAAGGTTCCGGTGCCGACGTATCCGTGGGAGTGGACGCCGTCGCAATGGCTGGCCGCGGCGCAGTTGACCTTGGCGCTCTGTACAGAAGCCCTGAACGATGGTTGGGTGCTGAAAGATGCGACGCCTCTGAATATTCTGTTTGTGGGTTCGCGTCCCGTGCTGGTGGATGTGCTGTCGTTTGAACCGTGGGATCCGGCGCCGCGGGACCATGCTTCCCATATCTGGATGGCGTACGGGCAGTACATTCGGACGTTTCTCCTGCCACTCCTGATGAACAAATTGCTGGGCTGGCCGCTGGAGCTTTCGCTGTTCAAGCGAGACGGATACGAGCCGGCGGAGTTGTACAAGATGCTGAGCTGGCCGCAGCGACTGTCGCGCGCGGCATTCTGGCCAGTGACACTGCCGGCGAAGCTCGAAGGGGGTTCTACGGCGAAGGCTGGGGCTGGAGCGGGGGCAAAGCCGCGGCATTACAGGCCGGAGGTTGCCATCCATATGATGAAGCGGACTCTGGCTGACCTGCGCATGCGGACGCGGCGCGCGATGCCGGAACATACGGGTTCTGAGTGGACGAACTATACAGCGACGCTGACCCACTACACGGCGCAGGAGAGCGCGCAAAAGCTGGATTGGGTTCGCAAGGTGCTGGAAGATTTGAAACCGGAGCGAGTGCTGGATATTGGTGCCAATACGGGGGTTTTCAGCGCCCTGGCGGCTTCGAGTGGAGCTCGGGTGGTGGCGCTGGAACGTGACGCATCGGCGGCCGAGAGCCTCTACCGGATGAGCCGGAAGAGCAGCCTTTCGATCCAGACGATCCATGCGGATCTGGCTCGTCCAACTCCTGCAGTGGGATGGGAGAATCGCGAGACGAGTACGCTGCTGCATCGGCTGGCGGCGCAGTCAGACCTGGTGCTGATGCTCGCGGTGATTCATCATCTGATTTTGATGGAGCAGATTCCGATCCGCGAGATTCTCAATCTGGCGCACCGGCTGACGTGGCGCTACCTGGTGGTGGAGTGGGTTCCGGTGAGTGATCCGATGTTCCAGAGCCTGCTGCGCGGGCGGGATGAGCTGTACGGCTCGCTGACGGAAGCAGACCTGCTGGCGGCGTGCGAGGGCCGCTTCCACACGCTGAGGCGACAGCCACTGGAGAACGGTCGTATCCTGTTTCTCTTGGCAAAAGATTAACGGAGCGAAGGGCGATGTGGGTCTGGAATGAGAAGCGGAACGGTGTTTGGAAAGCTCGCACCGGGTTCTCGATAAGGAATAGATGCTGAAGAAGCTCTGCCAATGCATTGGCCTCTCCTCGCTCATTCTCGTCATGAACTACGGCGACATGCTTGGCGGGGGCGGCGATGTACGCATGCATGTGCCATTTGCACTGACGGGCATCGCCTATGCGCAACTGGCGGACATCCTGCTGTTGGGACTGCTGCTTTTCGCCATCATCGGCCGCTTGTCGCGTACGCGGCTGTTTCCCTGGGTAAAACTGTTTCTCGCAATCGTTGCTCCGCCTTACCTGATCGGACGCATCCGGGACGTGCTTCCCTTCCACCTGTTGAGCGAACAGCTGATCGTTCTTGCGGTGCTATGGGCAGCGATCGTTGTGCTGCTTCTGCTCAGGTTTAACAGGGGGTATCGACGCCTCCTGCGCGCGGGCGACTTCATTGGAATTTGTCTGGCCATCTTTGCCCTCTGCGGCGTGGTGCAGGTGCTCTATGTCGCGAGTTGGAGGCCAGGTCCGCATGAACATACCACCGCGTGGGCTACTACTGTGCAGCCGCCACGGCAGCACCCGTTGCTGGTGTGGGTGATCTTCGATGAACTCTCCTACGACCAGGTCTATGGACATCGCGCGCAGGATCTCGCGCTGCCGAACTTCGATGCGCTGCGCAGCCAGAGCACGGTCTTCAGCGATGCGCAGCCCATCGGCGACAGGACGGTAAAGGTGGTGCCCTCGCTGCTGAGCGGACACGAGGTCAATGCGTACCGATTCACGTTCGACAACCGTTTGAAGGTGCGAGACACCGGTGAGCATGGGTTTCATACGCTGGATGGAACAGAGACTGTCTTCGCCGACGCGAAGCAGGAAGGCTGGCGCACGGCGGCCGTCGGCTGGTACAACCCGTACTGCACGATCTATGCTGGCTCCATCGATGATTGCTACTGGATGGACCTCGACATCATCGAGTATCCGATGGCGCAGGACAAGAGTTTCTGGCGGAACACCTACACGCCGCTGAAGCAGGTGGCTGAACAGAGTGTGGCGCCAGCGCGTGCGAGCCGCGACCTTTGCAGCTACGATGTTCGGCAGCGATACAAGACCTACATCGACCTCAAGCAACACACTTCGCAACTGCTCCACACGGATCAGGCAGACTTCATCTTTCTGCATCTGCCGGTGCCGCATGGTCCGAACATCTGGAGCCGTGCGGGCAATGACTACGCGCAGGCGTGCGGAAGTTCGTACCTGGATGGGCTGGCGCTGGCGGATCGAGAGCTGGGGAACGTGATGCAGATTTTGCAGAGCTCTCCGCGGTGGAAGGATACGACGCTGATTGTGGAGGGCGACCACTCGTGGCGCACGTACATTTGGGATGACCAACCATCGTGGACGCGTGAGGATGAAGCGGCATCGCACGACGATTTCGATCCCCGGCCGGCGATGATCATCCACCGCGCTGGGCAGACGGAGGCGTCGGTGGTGCACACGCCGTGGTCGTTGCTAAACGTCCACTCGGTCTTGGAGCAGGTCATCCACGGCGAGGAAATTCACGTGACCGCTCAGAACTTGAAGCGGTAGCGCACCTCGCCAGAGATCTCGCGGGGATCGTTGTAATGGAAGCCGCCGAAGGTGAGGCTGTTGTCGAGCAGGGTGCGGCTATTTGCAGCGTTGGTTACGGTGATCGACCCACTGAGCCTGGTGCTGAAGGTCTTGCCGATGGAGAGATCGATGCTGGTGTGCTGCGGCAGGTAGGCGTTCGGATAGGGCGTTGAGGGATCGGGCGAGCCGTTGGTGAAGCCCGAGCCGTAGGTGACGTTGGTGGAGGCGTGGGCCTTCCACGGCAGGGTAGCGTTGAAGCCGACGCTGAGCGTGTTGCGCTGATCGTGGTCGACCGGGGTGTAGTCGAAGCCGGCGTCGCAGGCGGGGCCGCCGACGGGGGTACAGATGAGGCCGCCGGTGATGTTGCCGCGCTGCTCCGCGATCTGGTTGGAGTAGGCAAGATGTGCCTGGCCGAACTTCCAGAGGAGCGGGCTGCGGAGTGTGAGCTCCCAGGCGCGAACCAGGGCTCCGTCAATCGTCACTGGAAAATAGATGCTGGAGTTGCCGATGTTCGAGTGGTCGAGGAAGTTGTTGATGCGCGTCTTGAAGATGTCGGCATCGAGCAGCCAGCCGCGCAGGGGAATCTGGAGGCCGAACTGATGCTCTTCGTCGCGCTCGCCGTGAAGCGGCAGGAAGGCGGTGTCGTTGGCCTGGGCGAACTGCACGATGGGGCCGCCTGCGGTGAGCAGCGGCGGAGGTTGGTAGAAGCGGCCGTAGAAGCCCCGGAAGACCCAGTTGAGCTTTGGAATGCTGACTGCGATTCCGAAGCGCGGGTCGGTCGCGTCCTCCGCGAATTGCCCCTGGAAGCGAGACTGGCGCAGGCCTGCGATGACGGTGAGCCACGAGGTGGCCTTGTAGTTGTCGGAGACGTATTCCTCCGTGACGCCGCCGGATGCGGAGTCTGGCGTGGAGAAGCTGGGGGTTCCGCTGCCGTCGTTGAAGATAGCGCCGAAGAGGTAGTGATCGTGCTGGCCGAAGGAGTAGAAGCCCGCCTGGAGCGTGTTGCGTGCAATCACGGTGGTGATGGAACCTTGACCGCCTGCGTAGGTGGAGGAGCGATTGGCCGTTGTGGCTACGGGCGTGTCGTTCGGATTGGATGCGTAGTCAGCCTTGTTGTAGTGGAAGAACGGCGAGATCTGCAGAACGGTGGAGGGGTTGAAGGTGTGGATCCAGGAGAGGGCCGAAAGTCCGTCGGTCTCGCGCTGCCCATCGCGCAGACCGCTGGAGTCGTACTGCTGATTTTCGAAGCTGTTGGGGTTGGGGTCGTAGGGAATCTGGAAGTAATCCTGGCGCAGTTGCGCGACCAGGCGGAACTGATCTTTGGGCGTGCGGTTGTAGATGAAGGAGGCAAAACCACCGTAGCCATTGGCCGCATCGTGCAGGACCTGAGCGATGGGCGGAGCGAGGCCATAGTCGCTGCGGTTGCCGTTGATGCTGGCGTAGTACGCGAACTTATCGGCGTGGTCGCCGAAGTTGAGCTGGTCATCGGTCTGGAGAAAGTTGCCCGCGCCCAGCACGAGCTCAGCCTCGCGGTTGCGCTCGAAGCCGCTGCGTGGAACGACGTTGAAGGCGCCATAAGTGCGGTCGCCGACATCGGCGTTGTAGCTGCCGCGCTGGACCTCAAGGTAGTCGATGTCCTTGGGGTCGATCTGCGCACCGACGTTGCTGCCGATGTTGGTGTTGGGAATCTCGACGCCGTCGATGAGCCAGCTGACCTGATGACCGCCGCGCATGTGCAGCATATCGTGCGTCATGTAGGCACCGGGCGTGTAGTCGGTGATCATGGCCATGCTGTTGGTGTGGTCGGCACCGGGGGTCTCGGCGATGTCCTGGCGATTGACGAGCGTGGTGGGCGTTACGCTGTTGACATTGGCCGTCGGGGCAAGGCCCGGCACCGAGACAGTCTGATTGACGGTTCCGAGGCGCAGCGCGAAGTGCAACACGGGTGTGGTGTCTGAGGCAAGCGTGATGGTCTGCTGCGCGGCGGCAAAGCCTTCCTTGATGACGACGATGCGATAGCCGCCGAGCGCGACGGAGGGGATGGAAAACTCGCCGTCCTGGTTGCTGGTGGCGTAGAGTACGAGGTCCGAGTGCAGCGCATGCAACTCAATGCGCGCGCCGGCGAGGGGGCGATGCTGCGGATCGTGGACGATGCCCTGCACGGTGCCAAAGATGGATGCCCATGCGAACGACGCTGGCAGTATGGACAACAAGAGAACGAAGATCATGCGACGGAAGAATACGGTATGTCGCAGGACGGATGGACGATGCATGAAACCTCGGACGCGCCACAAACGTGGCGACAAGTAGCTGGATCTGCCCGGATGATTCGGGCGAGGCACGACACGCATTCACCGCTGCAGTACTGCAGGAGCAATCAAACGTGCCACAGAATTAGCTAAGGAGAGAGGGCGGGCCGCGCTTTTGTCGCGAGCGGTCGAACGAGATGCGGCGCAGACATTCAGCCTGTGCTGCCGTGGAGAGTGCATGCAGCAGGAACGCGGAATGCGTCGCGGTTGCGACGGGAGTGAAGACCTGAAGGTGTGCAGCGACCAGAGCATGCTGGCGGCAGGGGCACTGTGCGGGCGGGGTGCCGACACGCACTGAGCCGTCATTCGTTTCGCCCAGCATGATTGCGCGGGCGGCGGCGGACATCATGCAATGGTGCTTGCCATCACGACGACAGCACGCGGGCAGCGTCGACTCCGCCATGGCTCCCGTGGAGAGCATGGGCGCAATCATCGGGAGCAGCGTTGCCCCGAACAGCAGGATGGAGAGTAGTTGTCGCAGCATGGAGCAGGTCCAGCTTCATGATCGCATAACCGCCCATGACAGGCGTGTTTGGCGACTTGGACGTCACTGCAGCAACAGCAACGTGCAGGCGTGGGGAGCTAGTTCGGTGGAGATAGTCGTTTGCTTGCCAAGGACTTTCCCTGCCCATACATCGCGTACGCTCCACGCATGCGTGCCGAGCCTGGCGCTGAACTTTGCGAACTTGCGGTCGATCTTCAGGGGCGTGTCGCCGACGTTGAAGAGAGCGAGGGCGATCTGGTCTCCGGGCAGCGTGGCCCTCCAGACGATGAGGTTGCCATCGTGCAGCACCTGTGCGCTTTTGGTGGACTTCTGGCTGACGGCGATCCAGTCGGAGTTGGTGAGGAGGGCGAGCGTGGGGGCGTCGAGCTGGGTGAGGTTTGCGCCAAGAATCATGGGGCTGCGCGCGATGGACCACAGGGTCAACTCCGTCTTCACCTCATCCGGCGTGAGCATGGAGGTTCGCGCTTTGCCCCAGCCGGGCTGGGGGCCGAGTTCGCCGATGGGGAGCATGTCCGCATCCGGCCAAGAGCCGGGTTTGGCGTACTTGTTCCACGCGTTGAGGCGGGCGAACTGATCCTTGGTGCCCTGCGGGAACGGCTTGCCATTGGAATCCCATACGTCCCAATGATCGTCGGAGATGCGCCACATGTTGGAGAGCTTGCTGACCTCGGCGGCGTGCGCGAGGGCCGTCGGCCCGGGGGAGAGGCTCAGCACCATGGGCCGGCCCGTCTTGTCGATGGCGCGGCGAATCATCTGGATTTCATCGAGCTTATACGGGTGATCGGAGATGCAGTCGACCTTGAGCAGGTCTACTCCCCAGGCCGCATACTGGCGCATCTGGGCGTCGTACCAGGCTTGTCCGGCAGCATCGTTGCGGACGCCCCAGTTGGTCGGATCCCAGGGACAGACATCGGTCTGGTCGGCAGCATCCTGCGCGTGAAAGCTGCTGTCCTGGATGGGTAGATTGCGCTCGACCGAAGCACGCGGAATGCCTCGCACGATGTGGATACCGAACTTGAGACCCTGCGCGTGGACCCATGCTCCCAAGACCTTGAAGCTGGTGTCTTCGATGGTCGCGGGAAGCTTGACGGTTGCCGTGACACCGCTGTGGACAGGGGGCGGGGCGGTGCTGGAGACCGAGGACGGAAATCTGGCCGGGACCGGGACATAGCGGCCGTAGGGGTCGATGGCGTAGCGCAGCGTGTCGGGCTTGTCGCGGTCGTTGGGATTCTCGAAGAACCAGCCTTCGTCGATGACGGCGTAATTCCAGCCGAAGGGCAGGAGCTTCTGCTTGAGGACCTTGACGTTGGCACGGAACGCGGGCTCGGTGATGGTGAGGCCGTAGGAGTCCCAGCTGTTCCAGCCCATGGGCGGGGTGGGTGCTACGTTGGGCTGCTGAGCTGCTGCCATGATCGAAACCAACCCTGCGGTTGCCATACAACG
>DATCDL010000538.1:0-12106 GCA_036510715.1 Acidobacteriaceae bacterium | reverse complement strand
ATGAGGGGCATCGTGCGATGGATGGGCAGCGTGCGATGCAACTCACGTCGGACCCGTTTTTGGGCTATACGACGCTGGAGGGGCGTGACTATCTGGTTCGTCAACTGAACGATCACAAGGCGTCGCTTGATTTGGAGGATCTGACGGCGAGTTCATTGCTGGGGTATGCGGATGTGTGTGGCGAGTTGTTTGCGCGAGGCCATGCCCGTGCGGGTGACCCGGTGACAATCGCAGCGTATCTGGGGGCGTCCGAGCGGTTTGACCAGGCGATCCTCAGCTTTGCTCGTGCCTACGCGGATAAGACAGAGCACGACTGGAAACTTCTGAAGGAAGCCTTGAAGAAGGAGTAGCCTGCGCCATATTGGGGTCTTGCAGGATGTTGGCCTCACCAGCGTTCACGAATTTTTGCTACTCTTGCGTCCATGCGCTTTCGTTCTCTTTCCCATGTCCTGGCTGTAATCGTGATTTTTTCGCTGGCGTCGGTGGTCGTGACGGCGCAGTCGTTTACGCCGGTGCGAGAGCAGAAGAATCTTTCGCCCGCGGCGCTCGCGAAGCTGCACACGCTGGAGACGCTGAAGGAGCTTCCTCCGGGCGAGTGGCGCTTTCATGCGGGAGATTTGCCGCATGGCGAATCGGTAGCGCTGGATGATTCTTCATGGCCACTGGTGGGACCGAAGAGCCATGCGCCCAAAGAAGCAGTCTGGTATCGGCGCGTGATCGAGGTGCCGAAGACGCTGAATGGATATGACATCACGGGTGCGCGCGTCTGGTTTCAGTTTCACGCCACCGCGAATGGGCCGATGCCACAGATCATCTACTTCAATGGAAGGCGGGTTGCGCTGGGAGATGACCTCGAGCCCATCATTCTGTTTGAGCCAGCCAAGCCAGGCGACAAAGTTCTGGTCGCTGTCAAACTGTTGCACACAGTAGACGACAAGACCCTGGAAGGTGTGACGCTACGCGTTGAGCCGAGTCCTGATGCGACATCGAACGCACGACCAAATCCAGATGACGTACGCATCCAGTGTCTGACCGCTGCGAATATGCTGCCTGCGCTGGCGACGCCGCGCAAGGATCTGCTGCCGGTTGTGGACGCGGCGGTGGCAGCCATCGATACGGATGCGCTGAAGTCCGCGAACCAAGAAGCATTTGATGCGTCCTTGCGCAAGGCCCAGGAGATCCTTGCGCCGCTGCACGCGGTGTTGGATAAGGCGAAGTTCGATCTCGATGGGAACTCGCACATTGATGCCGCCTGGTTGTGGCCGCGTTCGGAGACGATTGACGTGGTGCGACGCACGTTTACCACTGCGTTGCAGTTGATGAATGAATATCCGGACTACGTCTATACGCAGTCTGCAGCGCAGTACAACGAGTGGATGGCGGACAAGTATCCGGATTTGAACGACCAGATCAAGCAGCGGGTGAAGGAAGGGCGATGGGAGTTGGTTGGCGGGATGTGGATTGAGCCCGACTTGAATCTGCCGGGCGGGGAGTCGCTGGTGCGGCAACTGCTCGTGGGTCAGCGTTACTTTCAAAAGGAATATGGCGTTACGACGCGCATTGGATGGAACCCCGACTCCTTCGGTTATAACTGGCAGCTGCCGCAGATCTACAAGCGTTCAGGACTGGATTATTTTGTGACGCAGAAGATGCATTGGAACGACACGAATCAGTTGCCGTTCCGGCTGTTCTGGTGGGAGTCCCCGGACGGGTCGAAGGTGCTGACTTATTTCCCCACGGACTATGTGCATGACAACGTGAATCCGACGCGCATCTCTGCGGATTTTGCTGAGTCTGCGGAGCGTAATCCGGGGACTACGGAACACCTCGACTTATACGGCATTGGCGATCATGGTGGTGGCCCCACGCGTGACATGCTGGACCAGGGAGACCACTGGATTGCGGCAGGTAAGCAGGCTGATAAGGCCGTGCCCGCAATGCGCTACAGCACGGCTCAACACTACTTCGATGATGTGCAAGCGAATCTGAATCCCGATTCGCCCACGTGGGATTACGACAGCATTGCGAAGGGCTACACGGCTCCTCCCGCGTCGGCTTCCGGTGGTGTGGGGATTCCGACGTGGAAGGATGAGCTCTACTTCGAATATCACCGCGGCGTCTACACGACACAGGCGGCGCACAAGCGCAATATGCGGACTAGCGAGACTGCGACGCTCAATGCAGAGAAGCTGGCATCGTTTGCGTGGCTTGATGGGCGGGCGTATCCGAACGATCTGCTGACGGATAACTGGAAGAAAATTACGTTCAACCAGTTCCATGATCTTGCGGCTGGATCGGGCATCGCTGTGATCTATCGCGATGCGCAGAAGGACTATGACCAGGTGTTCGATGCGGATCGGAATATTGATGACGCGTCGTTGAAGACGCTGGATGCGCGTATCGATACGCGGGTCAAGGGGGATACGCCGATCCTGGTATTCAACTCGATGGCGTGGCCACGGACGGAGACGGCGAAAGTGAAAGTTCAGCTTCCCGAAGGAGCAAGCCATGTGACTCTGCTCGACTCGAATGGTCATGCGGTTCCTTCGCAGGTAATTAACGAGGATGCGACGACGCACCAATTTACCGTGCTCGCGCGCGTTCACGATGTTCCTGCGATGGGCTATGCGATTCTGCATGCTGAACCTGCATCGGCGGCCGCGCGCGATGTGGCGGCGGATCTGGAGCTTCATGGCACCACTGCAGCGTATGTACTGGCGAATGCACATTTGAAGCTCTCGATTGATAAGAAGACGGGTTGCATCACAAGCCTCTTTTCGGCCGACACTAAGAGCGAGTTTCTCGCGCCCGGCGCTTGCGGGAATCAACTGCAAACCTTTGTCGATAAGCCTAAGAACTACGACGCGTGGAATATCGATCCGGGCACGCTGGACGGGACGATGACGCCCATCGAGGTTGTCGACTCGATTGCCGTTGTCGCCGACGGCCCGCTGCGGAAGACGATCCGGATTGAGCGCACGTGGAGCAAGTCGCATTTCATTCAGGACATCTCTCTCGATGCTGGCGCGGATGTGGTTTCGATTGCGAACGATGTTGATTGGCATGAGACGCACGTCCTGTTGAAGGCGGCGTTCCCGCTTGCCGCCTGCAGTGGCAAGGCAACTTTTGAGATTCCATACGGGTCGATTGAGCGCACCACAACGCGCAATAATTCATGGGAGAAGGCGCAGTTTGAAGTGCCGGCGATGCGGTGGGCTGACCTTGGCGACGCTCATCAGGGATTCTCGCTGATCAATGATTCTAAATATGGGTATGACGCTCTGGGGAACACGCTGCGTCTGACGCTGCTGCGCTCGCCGGTGTGGCCAGACCCGGATGCGGATCGCGGGCGGCAACGTTTTGCCTATGAGTTGTATCCTCATGCTGGGTCCTGGAAGGATGCGCTGACAGTGCATCGCGGGTATGAGCTGAATACTCCGCTGATGGCGAAGCAGGTGTTTTCGCATACCGGCGAGATGCCGGCTAGCCACTCGTTCGTCTCTCTCGAGAATGCGAACGTTACGCTGAGCGCGGTGAAGAAGGCAGAAGATGCTAATGCGCTGGTCTTCCGCATGTATGAGTGGGCTGGGAAGAGCAGCGAGGTGAAGCTGCATGTACCGGCAGGGGCGCAGTATGCCGTCGAGACCAACATGATGGAGAAGCTTGAGGGCGAGCATCTTTCTTTTGTTGGGGATACGGTGACGGTGCCGATCAAGCCTTATGAAATTCTGACACTGCAGGTCGAGTATCCAGAGAAGGCAAAGGGAGTTCGATAGCGAGAATGGCGCTGCCCAGGGTTCTGGTTACTCGTTCGGCGCACCAGTCCTCGGCGCTGGCGGAGGAGTTGCGTGCGCTGGGTGCGGAGCCGGTGATGGTGCCCGCGATCGAACTCGCGGAGCCCGCCAGCTTTGCTTCGCTCGACGATGCGATTTCCCGGCTGGAAGTCTTTCATTGGGTGCTGTTTACGAGCGCCAATGCTGTTAACGCGTTCGCCAAACGAGCAGACGGGCGGTTGAATTCGGTGCAGAAGATTGCTGTGATTGGGCCGGCTACAGCACGCGCGTGTGAGGCGGCTGGCCTTCGAGTGGATCTAATGCCTGCGCTCGCGGTGGCCGAGTCGCTTGTGGAGGAGCTACAACCCCTTATTCATCAAGAGGATGGAAGCGCAACGCGATTTCTGTTGGTGCGCGCGGAAGTCGCGAGGGAGTATCTGCCGGATTCGCTGCGGGAGGGGGGAGCGGTGGTTACGATTGCGCAGGCCTATCGGAATGTGATTCCGGAGGGTTCGGCTGCGGCAATCCGGGAATTATTCCGGTCTCGAGAGACTTGGCCAGACGCTATCACCTTTACCAGCTCATCTTCAGCGACAAATCTTCTAGCATTACTTGAGGTTGCGGGGTCGGAACTCCCAACAGACGTGCTGCGGGTTTCGATTGGGCCCGTGACCTCACGAACGCTTGAAGATGCAGGTTATCCACCGCATGCTGAGGCCAGGAGCGCGTCGATTCCTGAACTGGCCCTTGCGGTGATTCAGGCATTAGCGTCGCGAAATGCGGATAAGTGATTGAAAGCAGGCAGAATAGGTAGTGGGAAATACTGTGGAAAACTGGCTAGATTCCTATGGGAATTAGTGCGAGGTCCAGGTTTTATCCACAGCGTTGCAGAGCTTCTCCAGAGTGCAATCCACACAGCGGGGCTTGCGGGCGATGCAGATTTGGCGGCCGTGGTGGATGAGTTCGTGGGAAAACTGGATCCAGTGGTCCTTTGGAATTACTTTTTGGAGATCTTTTTCTACGTTGACCGGGTCGGTGGATTTGGTGAGTTCCAGGCGGCGGGAGAGCCTAAGTACATGTGTGTCAACAACTACGCCTGAGGGAATGCCGTACCAACTGCCCAGGACTACGTTGGCGGTTTTGCGGGCTACACCGGGAAGCTGGATCATTTCATCGATGGTTTGGGGGACCTTGCCTCCGAATTTAGCGACGAGAACTTGCGCTGTGCCCTTTATATTCTTAGCTTTAGCGCGGTAGAAGCCGGTGGTGCGGATGAGGCGTTCGATCTCGGGGAGGGGGGCTTCGGCTAGTTTTTGGGGGGTGGGGTACATTTTGAAGAGTTCGGGGGTCGCCTTGTTCACCGTTACGTCGGTGGTCTGGGCGGAGAGGATTGTGGCGATGGTTAGTTCGAAGGCGTTGCGGTGAGTTAAAGCGCAGACAACATTGGGGTAAGCCTGCTGTAGAGCGTCGAGGATCGCCTTGATTCGCTCGGGTGCGAGGGGCTTTTTAGTCTTGCTGGGCCGGCGTTTGGATGCGTCCGGAACAGGCTTGCTGGCGGCGACTGGGCGGTTTCTCGGTGCAAAAGGTGCGCGTTCAGCAGCCTTTGGGGCTGCAAACGGCGTGACTAAGCGAGGTTTCGGGACGCTCTTTTTGGCGGGCATCGGTTTCGGGTTCAGCTCAGGCGGTTCGGGTTCAACTAAGGCGATTCCAGGACGGTTTTAGCCGAGACGATCGAGCATCTCCATGGGCTTGAGGCGGACGCAGCTGAAGATGGGGAAGTCCTTGAGGGTGTACATGCTGATCTCGGTTTCGCGGAGTTGCTGGACGAGGTCGAGGAAGTCTTCGGGGAAGTTGGTCTCGAAGGCGACGACGAACTCCTGGTCGTCGAGACCGAAGGAGTAGGTGGTGTTGAGCTTGACCCGGGGGTACATGAGGCCGATGCGGATGTGCTCGTCCATGAGACGCTTGCGCTCGGTGGCGGAGAGGAGATACCAGGGGCGTGTCTTCCAGAAGGGGTAGATGAAGATGTACTTCTGACCGCCGGGCCGGATGGCACCGCGACCTTCGCCGACGCTTTCGTCCTCGCGGTCGATGGAGTACTGCGAGCGCTTGGTCATGGCGAGGAAGCTGTGGGGGGTGGAGAGGTAGCCGCCGAGGGGGGTGGCGAGGAGCTCGGAGCGCATGCGGTTGAGCTCGTCGACGGCGTAGCCGATGGACCAGACGCACATGTCTACGTCGCCGCGGGTTCCGATGGTGGAGTAGGTGATGGAGAGGAATTCGCCGGGCTTGTTCCACTTGGTGAGGACGTCGGCGAAGGCTTGCTTGTGCGCGGCCTTTTCTTCGGCGGGGAGTCGTCGCCACTCGGGCATGAGTTTGTAGAAGCTGAAGGAGACGATCTGTCGCTTGAGGGGAGGAGCTCCGTGGGCGGCGGGAGAGCCGTAGGCGCTGGTCTGGGGACGCGCGGGGACGGAGGATTCTGTGGCGGCGGGGGTGACTGCGGACGGTGCTGTTACGGCTTCAGACATAATTCCATGCTAACAAAGTCCTGCGCGGACAGCGGGGTCCTGACCGGACAGCGGGGTCCTGCGCGGACGGCGGGAGCGGGACGAGCGATAGTGGTGGCTCTTAGCTAAAGGCAAAGGCAGGCGGCCTTCGCCTTTGGTTGGTGGGGACGACGCGAGTGTGGCTGGGCGCGACAGAGTGTTTGAATTCTGATCGCAAGCGCGCGCCTCAATGCGCCTATCCGGATCAGAGACGCTTGCCTCAACTTTTCCCTTGCAGTCAAACGGCGGACCATACATTTCGCCGAGTTCGAATGTTGTCGCTTTACGGTTTTGCTCCATTCAGACGCCGCTCCAGTGCAATAACGGAGGAGCTTTGGAAGGTTGGCGCGACCGTCTTCGCCAACTCAAGTGCTCTTTGGTAGTAAGGCGTCGCCTCGTTCGAACGTCCGTTTGCGTCCCGAGAACGCGCCTCTCAAACACGCTGGAGCTTCCGCATCGCGGATTACTCGGGAGCAATTCGAAAGCCTCATGACGCGAATGGCGTTTTGTAGCACGTATAGGCAAGCGGAGCGGCCAACTATCGACTGCTGAGTAGCGAATTACCGGATGGCGGTTGAGACCTCATGGTTCATCCTTCCTGCACCCATCAGGATGAGTGAGCGTTGCGCAAAGGGCGAATAGACGAGGGGTGTCATGCACGCCAGCGCCAAACCATAATTCATGTGATGCAGCAGCAAAAAGGGAGCGAGAGACCACAGCACATCCAGTGGCAGGAGAAACCACCATATCCTCAGAAATTTTTCCTGCATTCCGGGCGCATGAAAGAGCACAGCGCAAAGCAGGAAAATACGAACTGGAATCAGGAGCGCAGCCGTCACAATCATGAGGGCGAATGTCTGCATGGCATAAGGGAGCGGCGAGAAAAGCTCATGGATCTCCGGCAGATTGGCTAATGCCCCGACGTAAAAACCCACGTACATTACCTGTAGCAAGACGAAAAGTGTCTGCACCATCGCAGGTGAACTCTTCGGCAGATCCTCTGGAGTAGCTAATATCCGGTGGAGAAATCCGGTCTTCGTCTCCGTCGGAAATACCGGTGGGTCCTCCATACTCTGAGCTGTGACAGGCGCTGCTGAAGCATCTTTGTGCATCGCGATTGGGTCCAGCGGGATTCGCTCCACCTGAGCGAGGAAACGGTAGCCACGGCGGGCCAGCGTTTCAACGAATCTTGGATTGCTCGCAGTATCCCCAAGGGCTTCGCGGAGACGATTTACCGCCGAGTTCACGCCGTGTTCGTAGTCGACGAACGTGTCGCCGGGCCATAGTTCCCGGCAGATCTCTTCCCGTGTCAACACCTCGCCGGGCCGATCCAACAACAGGAAGAGCAGTTGGAACGGTTGCGAGTGCAGCTTCACCCGAATCCCTCGCCGGCGCAGCTCTCCTGTAGTCGAGTCTGCTTCGAAGACTCCGAAGCGATAGCGCGTGGGTGGCCGTGTGTCCGTCATGTCTGGTGTCCAGTGTATCGAACGCGACGCCTGATTCAGAGCAATTCGTCAGCGAGGAATCTTTAGAAGCCAAATGTTTGCTATGACTTGCACCGTGAGGAACATTGACCCCCGTGTGAGGTTCCTTGCATTGCTTCTCCGGTTCCAAAGAAGGCAGGATGAGACCCATGACGATCCGTCTCTTCGCACCTTCGAGAAAGCTAACTGTACTCTGCGGCCTGTTGCTCTTTCTGGACGCGCCACGCCTTCTGCTGGGGGAACCTACCCACGCAGCAGTTTCCGCCTTCAACGCGTATAGCAAGTCCGTGGAGGCGCGGCTCGCGCAGCAGCACCAGTCAATCAATGCCTTCCTGGCTCCCGTGGATTTCGATCCAAAGAGCGCGGAGACACGTTTGCGCGGCGGCGAACTGATCATTGAGCGGCTCACGCCTTCAGCGAGCGCCGATTTCTCCGGAGCCCTGCTGCACCACTGGCGCGGCACGGCTTTTGCTCCCGGAGCAAACGCCGCGGACTTCGAGCGGCTGATGCGGGACTTCAACTCTTATCCGCGGAACTTCTCTCCGCAAGTGCTTCAGGCCAGGGTACTCACGCAAGACGGAGACCACATGCAGGCGTGGATGCGCGTACGCCAGCATCACGTCATCACGGTGGTGATGGACACAACCTACGACATCACCTTCGGCCATTTGGATGTGCAACACGGCTACAGCATCTCGCGGAGCACGCGGATTGCCGAGATTGCCTCGCCGGGCACCAGTTCCGAGCGCACGCTCACGGCGAACGAGGAGCACGGCTTCCTGTGGCGGCTGAACACCTATTGGAGCTACGAGGAGCGGGACGGCGGACTTTACCTGCAGATCGAGGCTGTCTCGCTCACACGCTCCGTGCCCAGTGGCCTCGGCTGGGCGATTCAACCCTACTTGGAGAGCATTCCGCGGGAGTCGCTGGAGTTCACCTTGCGGTCTGCATGCAGCGCGCTTCGGAGATAGGAAAGCGTTGATTGAGGAACACAATTCATCACCTGTTTTGGAAAGGACAAAAAATGAATAGCCAGGTTGTCACAACGAAAAGCGAAGTGAAATTTAATCCCGCGCGTCGAGTCAATCAGTCGCTGACTGCTTCACTCGAGACACGCGCTCTACTTTGGATGGCCTCTCGCGCACCATCCTGGCTGAGCTCCGATCAACTCACTGTTCTCGGTCTGTGCGCGCAGATCGGAGCAGGGGTGGGCTATGCTCTATCGCTCTACAACCGCTATGCTCTGCTGCTGGTGATTGTCTGCCTGGTGCTCAACTGGTTCGGAGACAGCATGGACGGGACGTTGGCCCGGGTACGTTGCCAGCAGCGTCCGCGCTATGGTTTTTACGTCGATCACATGATCGACGTCTTCGGAGCTGTCGCGCTGATGTGCGGACTCGGCTTCTCCGGATTCGTGCACTGGCAGATTGCGATCGCCATGCTGATCGCGTTTCTGCTGCTGGCGAGTGAAAGTTATCTGGCTACCTACACCTTGTCGCACTTTCAACTCTCGCAGGGCATCTTCGGTCCCACCGAGATTCGCATTCTGCTGATCCTCGGCAACCTGACCCTCCTGCGCAGCCCTTACTCCATACTCTTCGGGCACAGGATGCTGCTGTTTGATGTGGCCGGAGCGATCGCATCGGTGTTCATGTTTGCGACTGCCGTCCTCCTCACCGTGCGCCATACGGCTCAGCTCTATCGCGAGGAGCCGCTGGCATGAACACCTTTGTTCGCTGGGGAAAGTTCAACCTGGTGGGCGCGATGGGCATGTTGGTGCAGCTTGCCGCGCTCGCTCTCTTCGACCGCTGGATGCGCGGCCACTACCTCTATGCTTCTGCGGCAGCCGTCGAGTTGACGCTGCTGCACAACTTCGTGTGGCACCGGCATTACACGTGGCGCGACCGCCATGACAGTGCCTCGCCCGTCCGTCAATTCGTGCGGTTTCAGCTCTCCAGTGGTCTGTTCTCCCTGCTGGGAAACCTCTTATTAATGCAGTGGTTGGTCCACGATGCGCATCTACCACTCCTTGTCTCGAACCTTGTCGCGATTCTTTGCTGCTCGATCGCTAACTTCTGCGTGGGGAATCGTTGGGCGTTCGCGCGGGTGCGGAAAACAGCACCGCCACGCGAATCCGACAGTGCAGGCCACACCTCTGTCCATTATTTCCCGTTGGTAGCATTAGTCCCCTTCATCTGTGCGACCGTTCACGCGCAAACTCCAACGCCTTCGCCAGCATCAACATCTTCCTCACTCGTTGCCCTCATTCCAGATGCACCCAGACCCCAACAGACTTCACCCTCGGCATACCCCTCCGATCCGAACACCACCTATCTTTCCCATGCACTCAGTATCGATTTCCTGGGACTCCTTTAGCTCCTGTCTAAAGCCACTCCAAAGCTGTCACGGAAGGAAGCGATTGTGCTGAGGTCAACCGGCCTATCGAAGCCGCACATAGGAACCCGCTGAAAACCGGACTCCTGGGGAGTTTGGGTGGTTGTGACGGGGCTTCCGAACAATCCAAATGTTCTCCGCATGGTCGTCGGCTCGAAGTTCGCACGCAATGGCGCGAATCGAAGAACACGTTGGACGCACCGGCGCCAGCGGAACTGATGATGGAGTGGCATGGCAACCGCCTGCGACTTCCATGCCTCGGCGCTCGTCTTATTACGAGGCGCGCAATCGTCTCGACTGCGTCCAACATCAAACACCCTCCCAAGGAGCCGCAATCATGGCAAAGGAACCCATAGCGTTAGACGATAGAGAAGAGTCGGCACCCACCGACCCAGCCATCCCGGGAGAACAGGATCGCTCGCTTCCGGGCCGCGTCAGCCGCCGCTCCTTCCTCTCCCATCTAGGAGCCGCCGGCATCGCCGCCACCGCCGCGCCCGTTCTCGCTTCCGCCGCCACGTTTACGCCCGCCGCGGACCAGGAGCCGAAGACCGAAGCTCCCGCCGGCACCGTCCCCATCACCCTCAACGTGAACGGCCAATCCCACAGCCTCAACCTCGACCCACGCACCACCCTCCTCGACTGCCTGCGCGAGAACCTCAATCTCCCCGGCACCAAGAAGGGCTGCGACCACGGCCAATGCGGAGCTTGTACCGTCCACGTCAACGGCCGCCGCGTCAACTCCTGCCTCTCCCTCGCCGTCATGCACCCCAACGACCAGATCACCACCATCGAAGGCATCGGGCAGCCCGATCACCTACACCCCATGCAGGCCGCCTTCATTGAGCACGACGGCTACCAGTGTGGTTACTGCACCTCCGGCCAGATCATGTCCGCAGTCGCTGTCCTCAAAGAGCCCGTCGGTCCCACCGACGACGACGTCAAGCAAGCGATGTACGGCAACATCTGCCGCTGCGGAGCCTACCCCAACATCGTCGCCGCCGTGCAGCAAGTCCGCCACCAGGCCTAACCCTCCAACTCCCGGGAGCCACGTATGCAGCCCTTTCAGTTCACCCGCGCCACCTCTGCTGAGCAAGCCTCGCAGGCCCAGACAGCCGCCGCCGCCCGCTTCCTCGCCGGCGGCACCAACCTTATCGACATGATGAAGCTCGACGTCGAGCAGCCCTCCGCCCTGATCGACATCAACGAGCTCGCCCTCTCTGCCATTACAGCCACTCCCAGCGGCGGCCTCCACCTCGGCGCCCTCTCCCGCAACTCCGACGTCGCCCACCACCCCGCCGTTCTCCGCGACTATCCCGTCCTCTCCCAGGCCATCCTCTCCGGCGCGTCGCCACAACTACGCAACATGGCCAGCACCGCCGGCAACCTCCTGCAGCGCACCCGCTGCGTCTACTTCCGCGACACCACCTTCGCCTGCAACAAGCGCGAGCCCGGCTCCGGCTGCTCCGCCATCGACGGCTTCAACCGCGGCCTCGCCATCCTCGGCACCAGCAAGGACTGCATCGCCACCAACCCTTCCGACCAGAACGTCGCGCTCACCGCCCTCGAAGCCACCATCCACGTGCAGGGACGATCGGGCAAGCGCGACATCCCCATCCATAACTTCTACGTGGTCCCCGGCTCAACCCCGCACATCGAAACCGTCCTCCAGCCCGGCGACCTGATCACCGGTGTCACCCTCCCACCGCCGCGCCCCGGCGTCCGCAGCGTCTACCTCAAGCTGCGCGACCGCGCCGCCTACGAGTTCGCCCTAGCCTCCGCGGCCGTCCTGCTAGGCACAGAAGGGAAGCGCATCACCTTCGCCCGCGTAGCCCTTGGCGGAGTGGGCACCAAACCCTGGCGCTCCCTCGAAGCCGAGCACGCCCTCGAAGGCCACACCGTAGACCTCTCCACC
>DATCDL010000537.1:0-3535 GCA_036510715.1 Acidobacteriaceae bacterium | reverse complement strand
CCCCTTCCACCGCAAGCCATTCATCTGCGCCTCCGCGGTAAACGCGTTATATGTCGCGTTGGCATTCGAGACCAGCGCCGTCACCGCGCCAAACTGCGAGATCGGCCGCTGATCATAGCGCGGCACCTCAAAGGTCTGTCCGCTGTGCAGGCCCGGATGCCCATCGCCACCCTGCAACACGTAGCTCACCATGCCCGTCGATGGCGCAATGTTGATGTCCGTGCTGCCCGGGAGCTGTGTCGCCAGCGCCATCGAGTACGTCGCCCGCACACTCCCTCGCCTCCCCACCTCACGCTCCAGCGAAACCGTCGCACGCTGCACCATCGGAACCCGGTAGTTGCTCGCAAACACGATCGCCGACGTCGTCTGTGCCACTGCCGCCGGAGGTGCCGCAATGTAGTCGCATGGATAGCCAAACCCCTGTTGCACCGCCGTCACCTGCGGGCACAACGTAATCGTCGTTGGACGGATCCGGATGCGAGTCGTCGTCGCAGCGAGCGCCGTATCCGTAAGCGCAGCACGCACGGTCGCCCCTGGAATGTGGCTGAAGAACACGCCATATCCCAGATGCATCGTAAACAGCGAGCCGTGCTTCGGCGACCACCGCGCCGGCAATCCCCAGATCGTTCGTGGAGCCCACGCCGCAGAGAGGCGAGGTCCAAAGTTGTTCCTGTCTTCCGGAAAGGTCGCCGTCGCTCCGTGAATTGCAACTCCGTTACTCGTCTGATTCAGCGCTGCCAACGCCGAGTCCAGTTGCGGATTCGCTGTCTGCGGTGTCGGCAACAATGTGTAGTCGTAACGCAGTCCCACCGTCATCGTCAGATTCCTGCTCACCTGCATTGCGTCCTCGACGAAGCCCGCGATGTTGTGCGTAACAAACTCCGTAGACGCGTTCCCGAAGCTCTGCGTAAAGCTGCGAAAGCAAAAATAATGTACCGTCGCCACAATGCTCGGACATCCTCCATTCGGGATAGGAGACAGAGGGCGTGGAAACTGCCCCTGGAACTTTGCAGGTGTACGATTACTATCAACGCAAATCCTCATTAGTTAAATTCTCAAAGGACTGGCTGAACGACATGCAGGTCTCATCGTCGAATGCTCAACAAAAACAGGCAACGTTGCGTGGGCTCTGCCCGCATCTAGATTGCAAACGCTCATCAGCTTTCGTGTTGGTGACTAATCTTTATGCGAGCCCCCAGGGTTACTTTGTTGGGGCTTTTCAATGTCAGGGCTGTACAGGGTACATTTTGGGTTTGCTGCGCCAAGATATGCACCAGCTTGCCTATTCTTCCCACTACCCTCTCGGTAGCCCTGACGACAAAGTAGCGGACGAGATTCCATCCCATATAAAAGTTGACTTCAAAGAAGCACTAAGATGCATGTTTGTGAATGCCTACAACGCGACCGCAGAGATGTGTAGGCGAGCCTTAGAAGCTAGTTGTTTAGAGCAGGGCGCACCAAAGAAGCGCAAGCTAGATGACATGATCGACTGGCTGGAAGAGCAACGAAAGATTACTCCCCGCCTTCAGGCTATCGCTCATAAGATCCGGCTAGGGGGCAACAGGGCAGCGCATCCTCCGGAGGACGGACCGAGATCGGAAACCGAGTTGCCGGACGAAGATGGTCCGATCGAGGCGATTGGAAAGGAACACGCGGAGGCCATCATAATGTTTACGCGAGAATTTTTTCACCATATTTACGTTGTACCTGCCGAGCTGGATAAGTACGACTTCTCGAAGCCGAAGGCTGCTGTGACTGCCAGCAATCAAGAAGTGGGTAAATAAGTACGACGGCCACCGAATCTTGGGAGCGGGGATCCGCTACTGGTGAATAAATTGGGTCCAGGAGCATCGACAAGAACTAGAGAATGGGATAGGCAGCCCAGCACACTGAGGAGGAGGGTATGAAGCTTTCGGGTGGACCATGGTCAAGAGGCGACATTTTCGCCGCAATTGGCTTGATCGGAGTGATCGGGACTATCCTTGCAATTCCAGGAATGCCTAAGTTTTTTCATTGGGATGAGAAGTCTACTCCAGTACTCGCGCATCCTGTGCCTCAAGCTGAGTCGCCGAGTACCTTTACGGGTCAAGTCACCGCTGTCGGAAGAGGGCCGATCGTCGGTGCATCAGTAATCGCGTTTAAGGACCAGGCGATAGGTGAGTCCATCAGGACAGACGCTAACGGACAATTTCAAGTCCAATTGCCCGCCAATATTCAATCGTTGAGGCTTGTCGTGAGTGCAGCGGGATTTGCGAACAGCACCATACAGGTGAACCCACATCGCATGGGGCCTGAAGAGATTGTTTTGCAGAAGGTGGTCCCTGCGTCGCCAAAGGTACGGGATGGGAAGGTCGCATCGCCGCCAGTTGTGCAGGTAGGTCAGGTTCCTGCGGTTCCGCTTTCCGAGCCGCAGCCTAATCAAGGCATCATCAACAACGCTCCAAACCAAGGGATTCAAAACAATTGTGCTCCTGGGGTGGTGAACTGCGATCAAAGTATTCATTTGGACTCTCTGCCTGCCCTTCCCGTCGCGAACTTTAGGTTGACGCCTCTCTCGAGGGAGAGATTGGAATCTGAACTCCCAAACCGTTACGGTCCTAACAGCGTGAACATGCCTCCCGCCGCGATGCTCGTTATCGGCGTCGATAGGATTTTTCAGTTTCCAGCTTTCCAAATTAACTGCTCTGCTCCTTGCGAAATTGCTCATCCCGAGATATCAGAGGTTGGTGGCCAATGGGTGCGCACTACGAGTACATCCCTGGCAGATGAACGTGTCACAGCTGATTCTCAGCATTTTCTCGTTAGTCTTGGCCAAGCGCTATCACCGAGACAAGGACTTGTGTTGATAATCACATCGCGGGATCAAAGCGATCCCATAATCACAAGTGTTGTGAGCGCTCGACAGCCCTAATACGTTATGCCTCCCTAGTTTTACGGGGCAACGGAAAAGATTGACGTATTCCCTAAATCAGCTAATCGCCCTGTCCCATGATTCTGTACAAGGTCATAAGATCGGGCGGCGAGGTATGAAATGCGTTACAGGTTTTTCTTTGCTGTTTTCCTATTGATTTTTGTGTCGCAAGCAAAATGCACAACCATAGTTTTCAGGCGCGATGGGTCAAATATTCTCGTCGCGGCTGACACTCGGGCGAGTCTCGCCACAAGAAACGTAGAAAAAGGGGTCGCAGGATATCGCTACGACGTAACCGATCGCACCTGCAAGATTATTCCGCTGACGAATGTGGTCTTTGCGGTTACTGGTGACATCGACTATCACAAAGGGAGTCTAGGCGACCTGGATAACTGGAGTGCTCTTGATGATGCCAAAGTCGCGTCAAAGACCTATGGCGACAACCTGAAGATGGTCGCGGATGATTGGGCACTCCATTCCGTATCCCATTATCAAGCTTTCTATAAAATCGATCCCCAGCGACTCGCAGATCTCGTGAAGGGCCACTCGCATATCCTCGAACTCGGACAATTTTTCTATTGGCAAGATGGGGTGCCAAAGGTGCTTGTCAAGATCATTGAATTC
>DATCDL010000536.1:0-8649 GCA_036510715.1 Acidobacteriaceae bacterium | reverse complement strand
GAGTTCACCGTGACCGCCGACGTCCCCGTCGAGGTCAGGGTCAGGGTCTGCGTCTTCGCCGTATTGACCGTAACGCTGCCGAAGCTCAGGCTCGTCGCGCTTACCGCCAACTGCGGATTTGATGCAGTCTGCGGACCCGCTGCAGCCGTGCCCGTACCGCTCAGGGCTACCGTCGCCGTACCTCCAGTGGTCGAGTTGCTGCTGATCGTAAGGCTTCCGGTCATGGCTCCTGCCGTGGCTGGATCGAACTGCACCTGCAGCGTCACCGCTTGATTCGGTGCCAGCGTCGCAGGCAACGTGCCTCCAACGAGGGTGAAGCCAGCGCCCGCGATGGCCGCTGAGTTCATCGTGACCGCCGACGTCCCCGTCGAGGTCAGGGTCAGGGTCTGCGTCTTCGCCGTGTTGACCGTTTGACTGCCGAAGCTCAGGCTCGCCGCACTCACCGCCAACTGCGGACTCGCTGTCGCCGTCCCTGTTCCGGTCAGCGCTACCTGGGCAGTGCCTCCGGTGGTCGAATTACTGCTGATGGTCAGGCTTCCGGAATAGCTTGCAGCGCTAAGCGGTGTAAATCCGATCTTTAGAGCTAGCGTGCCGCCGGCAGGGATTTGGATCGGAAGTTGAGGGGGGCCTGCAACCGAGAAGGCATTGCCCGAAATGTTGACCTGGGATATGACAATGGATTGCGGACTCGGATTCGTAATTGCAATGCTGCTGACGGCCGACTGTCCGATGCCCACGTCGCCAAAGTCGACGGCGCCAGGCGTAACCTGGACAAAACCTTGCGAGGTGGAGATGGAAACCGAAGTCCCGCATCCCGAGGTCGATAGCGTCAAGCAGCAGGCTACCGCAAAGGCAAGAACGGTCCAAAGGCCATTAAACGAGAGATATCCTCTCGCGAGCGGGACAAAGAACTTGAGCGACCCAGGTGAGGTACGCGGCGCAACAGGAATGTGTGAACAGCACCTATCCATTCCGTGGACCAAAGAACAGGACTTACAGAGTCCCGGGATTCTTGAAATTGGAAGGGTCAATACTTTACGTGTCAAAATTTGCTCCTGCTTTCCCTCTCAGGACGCACGCTACGCGAATCACAACGGGCAATATGGACCAAACTGCGCGCCGTTATCACGTCAAGGAACTGCCTCTAGGAGCCTGCTCCAACGTGCTGAAGTGAAGATGGTGTAAGGGGAGAACCTTGACCGATATCCTTCGGCGACAAACTCTAATAGCTAATGGCTGACTCCGCCATGTGATCCGCCCAGTAATACAATCGTGATCTAAATCACATCAAAAATCAACTTGCGATATTACAATCCTATCAGGGATCGGTTTGATGAGCGCGGTACGGGAAATCTAGAATTCTTGAATGTCTTCCGTTGAGTGCTTGTAATCAATAACTTAGGTTGCGTTTAGGGAGTTGATTCCCCTCGAAAAATATCTACATCACTAGCTCAATTTTATAGCCGATTCCCGTGAGCGAATGTGACGACAGTCACTCGGGCAAGTTATTCTGAGTCCGAGAGGCCCTCGCGACGGTCTGGGACTTGATGATGATCACAGGACAGCAAGCTCATTTTCCCTTTGTAGGGGCTGTTTTATGGTTTATGAACTTGTCGATGGTTCCGTTGCACTAGATGCGTCGCAGATATCGAACGGGGCAATCCTTTCTGATGGGAGTATGCGGGCGCTACCTGGACTCCCTACTCCACGGTGGCGTTCAGACCGCGGGGTATCAGGTATATGGTGCTGCAGGGATGAATAGCTCGCCACAAACGGAGAAGCGGCAAGAGCCTTCTGCGAAGTTATGTCTCGATGTACGACTCTTGCGCCTATCCCCTCAAGGACGGAGCTTAGAACAGTCGATTTAGAGCAAAGTGCGACTCGCGAAGTATGTATTGGTAATCGGTATGCGATCATTGCGGGGTTTCGCGATAGGACGCTGGGCCACTCCAGATATTTGCGTCAGGAATATGGGATGAGCGGATTGACAGATGCAGGAGAGTTTCTAGTTAACCCTCGGTTGATGTTGATCTGCGAAGGAAGAGATTGGCCGCTGCGCGCGCCCCCGGCTTCGAAGCAGTTTTGAACACTCACGTTGATCACGAGGCCTCTGTCGAACTGCAGATTCCAGCAATTGCGATCTGGGGAGGATTGAGCGACGCGTTTTGCAGTTCGATCGGGTAGGCTGGCCGAGGTTGGATTTACGGAATGGATCTGCAAACAGTTCGTGTGGCATAGAATTGCGCGAGACATTGAGCATGACAGGGAGTGACTATGAATCGTCGTGAGTTCAGCCAACTGATTGCCGGATCGTTCCTGGGGCAGGCACTGCTTCGTGGGCAAGCACAGACGATAAAGCCTGCGGTGGGACCTCGCTTCTCTGTGATGCTGTGGACGCTGGAGAAGCAGGCACCGTTCGAGCGCTGCCTCGAAATTGTCGCGGCTGCAGGGTACCAAGGTGTGGAGTTGGTGGGGGAGTTTCAGAAGTGGTCGGCGATCGATACGAAGAACATGATGCGAAAGATGCGGTCGCTCGGACTCGTGTTCGATTCGATGAGCGGAGTGAAAGCGGGGTTTTCGGTGCCTGCGGAAACTGATGCGTTTATGGCGCAACTCGACGAGCAGATACGGTGGGCCCGGGTTCTGGAGTGCCCGCAGATTATTCTTCTGTCCGGGAAAGAGGTTGAAGGGATGACGCATGAAGATCAATGCAAAACATCGATTGAGAATCTGAAGCGTGCGTCTGAGCTCGCGGACAAGAACAAGATCGAGATTGTAATTGAGCCGATCGATCCGCTGGAGAATCCGACGATTTATCTGAGAACGGTGACCGACGGGTTCGAGATCGTGCGCTCCGTGAATAGCAAGAACCTGAAAGTTTTGTATGACTTTTATCATGAGCAGAGATCGTTCGGTAACTTGATCGAGAAGCTGGAAAATAATATTGACTGGGTTGGGTTGGTCCATATCGCCGATGTCCCAGGGCGTCATGAACCTGGAACAGGCGAGATCGACTATGCAAATATCTACCGAAAGCTGGCGGAGCTGAAGTATGGAGGGGTCATTGCGATGGAATATTATCCGACGGGGGACGCTGAGACTTCGCTGAAAAAACAGCGATTGGAGGCGGAGGAGGCCTTGCGGATCGCAAGGCGGGCATGACAGCCAGATGTTATGCGGCGTAATGCCGAGGACGATTGAAGCTTCGTATTCATGGAGGAAATGACAGGAGTGTCCGTCGCGTCAAATCGGGGGTACAAGAGACGGCACCTCTACCAGCCGTAGTGGGAGGGACAGAGGAGTTCAGGGGATGGGAATGACGTACACTGTGCTCTCGGGGCAAGTCTGCCCGGCGCGGGCGATGGAAGGGTGGCTAGGATTCCTCGTCAGCGTAAATTGGTTGCCTGCTTCCACGGCCCCGGCGGCAATCCGATTACCCTATGAGTGCGTTCTATGAACAGTGGCATAGAAGGACCGATGACAGTAGCTCGAACGGCGCCGGAAGACGACGCAGAGCTATTGACACGCGTACAACACGGTGACGAGCGAGCGATGGCGGTGTTATTCGATCGTTACTCGAAGATCGTGTACTCGGTTTCGCTACGTGTGCTGCGCGATACGGCTTCGGCCGAGGACGTGATGCAGGAGATTTTCATGCAGATTTGGCGCAATCCTAACAGTTTCGTCGCTGCTAAAGGCAGCCTTGGCGGATGGCTGTCAGTGGTAGCGCGTAACCGCTCGATCGACACATTACGCCGCAAGCGACCGAGTGAGCAGGTGGAAGAGATGAACCTGGCTTCGTCGACAAATCTGGCCGACGAAGCGGAGCGGTCCATTTTGATGGAACGGGCACGAGCGGCGGTCCTGCTTCTGCCTGTGGAACAACGCAAGACCCTGGAGATGGCATTTTTTGATGGCCTGACTCATTCGGAGATTGCCGAGATGACGGGCGACCCTCTGGGGACAGTGAAGACTCGGATTCGCAGTGGGCTGTTGACACTGAGAAAGGCATTCCAGGCATGAACAACGCGAGCCACATCACGCAAGATGATCTGTACCTGTTCGCTCTGCAACTTCTGCCCGATGCCGACATGAAGTCTGCGGCGCAGCACTTGAAGGAGTGCCCGGTTTGCCGCTTGCAGGTGGGAGAGATCCAGGGAGACCTAGTGACCTATGCGATGACGGCAGAGATGCAGGCACCACCGTCGCAGGCACGAGAACGGTTACTTCACCAGGTTGCGGCGGAAAAGAAGGTGATCCCTATTGATCGAGTGGAACAACAACTCGAACCGGTACTGTATCCGCGTAATAGCCGGATGTTCCAAATGGAAGCACCCGAGGAACGGGAACGAAGACGGGTAGCACCTTTCATGGCCTGGACGGGATGGGCTGTCGCGGCAACAGTTGCCGTTGTTGCCAGTATGCAGTTTGAGCAGCGGAAGGTCGTAGAGCAGAATCTGGCTGTCGAGACGGCGCAACTGGATCAAACGACGCAACAGACGGCGCAGGCTAAGGAATTGATGCAGGCGCTGACGAATGCGAACGCATTGCAGGTTTCATTGCATGTTCCTCTGACCGCGCATCAGCAGCCGAAGTTGGATCCAGAAGGCCATGCAACCTACGTTGCGGGTCAGGGTTCTCTGGTGTTTGTCGCAAGTCACCTAGATCCGTTGCAGCCCGCCAAGACCTATGAGCTGTGGCTGCTACCGGAAGAGGCTGGGCTTGCTCCGATTCCCGCAGGATTGTTCAAACCAGATGCCAACGGTAATGCGACCGTGGTGATGCCTCAGTTGCCGAAGGGAGTGGCGGCCAAAGGATTTGGCGTGACCGTCGAGAGTGAGGGTGGATCGAAGACCCCGACCGCACCGATCGTGCTGGCAGGGATGTAGAAACTAGAGGGATTAGGGGACAGGGATCAGGGAATAAAAAGGCCCGATTCTGCGTTATGCAGATTCGGGCCTTTGTTTTTGCTCTTCTAATCCCCGTGCTTACGGGGCAGTTACGAGAACGCGTAGGCCGAGACCCTGGAGGGGAATGTGTGACTGAACGGTGTTGGTATCGGTATAGATGATGCTCATATATCGGTTATCTGACGAGGTAACGTAGACCTTGCCCGCGGGTGCACCGGTCGTAGCCGAGATGGAGTTGGGATGGCCGAAAATGAGGTTGGATGTTCCGTTCGCCGCAGCCGTGGCAGTACTGCCGGAGACGCCGCAAATCGTAGCGGTAAGCTGACCTGTCTTAAGGTTGACAACGCTCACTGAGCCCTCACCAGCGCCACAGTTGCCTGTGCCATCCAGTTCGTTGATGACGTAGGCAGCAGAGCCATCCTGCAAGACCGAAACCATGGAGGGATTGATGCCTACGGTGGCGTTGGCAATAACCTGGCCGAAGCCCACCGCGTCTACCGGATTGCTTGCACTGCAGTTGGGGTTTGATGCCAGGGCCCCGGGATTGCAGAGGGGGATGCTGATGATGCTCAGGCTTCCGGGATGGATACCATCGCCTTGATTCAGCACGACGAGTTCGGAGCTGATCGGGGCGAGATCAGCCCAGACAGGGTTCGGGGCAGTCGTTCCCCCGCCCACGATGGGGATGGGGGGAATGGTGATGAGAGGTTGAGCGACATCGGGGGCATTGCTCGGGACATTGATGACGGAGACGGTGCCTGAGCCCTGATTCAGAATGAAGGCGCGGCGATCGTCGCCTGTCATGACGCCATACACGGGCTTGATCCCAACAGGAATCTGGGCAGAGTCGGAGAGCGAGGTCGTCGAGACGGTCTCCAGGGAGTCGATCTGACCATTGGTGCCGGGAGTGTTCTGGCTGATCGCGTAAACGCGTGGAGTGCCAGCAGCACCAACGACGTAGACGGGATTGGATCCACCACGAATGCCAACGTTGTCGTAGAGCGCAGCGGTACCAGCGTTGATGGCCGCGATACTGTTGGTCTCGGTTTCGGGGATAAAGATAGTCGAGAGGGCGCTGGCCGGGGTCAGCGAGGTGATGCTGACGGGAGCTGAGTTGACCGGGAGCGTTGTCTGGACAACGTTGCTGGAGATGAGGGCTGTCGGATTGGAGAGAAAGAACGTATTGAGCGAGCCTTCCGCATTGATGGTGTAGCCCTGGGTGCCGTTGGGATTGAGCGCGAAATAGCTGGGATTGGAGAGGATATTGGGCGTGGAGAGCACCGTGTCTCCAGCGAAGTCGACGATGGTGAGCAGGCCAAGCGATGTGGGGCTGGGACTGGAGACGGCGACGGCGAACTTAGTCGGTTGACCTGCAGGGCCAACGGGGCCGATAGCGCTGACAACTGGGCGATACTGATTACCGCAGCCAATTGTCGAGAACACAGCGACGATACTGATGGTGAGAACGGCAGCGGCTGCGAGGTGTTCGGGGCAGAGACGCTTCCCCACTGATTGATGCATACCCATGTGGCGCAAATTTCGGAACAAACAGTACTCCCCGGAAGGTGCCCTTCGACGGTAACGAACAAAGACCGGGGTACGGAAACCGGACTGTGCGGGCTAACGCTGTGCGACTGCCTTCGACATCTGATTGTAAACGAATCCTGCCGGTGAATCCGGGGAGTGGAGATAAGACCATGAATGAACCTGAAGTGATGCTGGAGATGCTGGGCGGGAGAGACCATGCGCCGCGGACGCTGGCAGTGGTGGGGTTATCGGATGATCCGGCTAAGGCAAGCTATGAGGTGTCAGCGTATATGCAGGGCCACGGTTACAGAATTCTGCCAGTGAATCCTGGGATTGAGAACGCTTTGGGTGAGCCCAGTTATCCCTCGCTTCGGGAATTGCCGGTGCGGCCCGATGTAGTGAACGTGTTCCGGCTGCCAAAGGCTATTCCGCAGATTGTGGACGATATGTTGGCACTGGGACTCGAGAATTTATGGGTCCAACTTGGAATTCGCAACGAGGCGGCAGCGCAAATAGCGGAGTCTGGGGGGATTCATGTTGTGATGGACCGCTGCATTATGGTCGAGCACATGCGATGGATGCGAGGATGAGAAGGGTGGACTTTGAAGTGGAGTCGACGGTTTGGGAGTCCGGCTACAACGGGATGGTTGGTTTCGCTCTTGTTCCTTCTACAATGATCCGATGAGCAAGAGACGCTGGTTGGCACGGGGAAGTAGGCTGGTGGCGCTGTTGCTACCGATGATGGCGATCGCCGGGGGGGCGAGCGCGCGGGCGCAGATCGTCGAAGTGGGCGACGGTGGGCCGGGGCCGGTGAAGGCTGAGCATTTGACTGCGGAGTTGACGACGCTGGCGCCACAGATTGCGGTGGGTGGAACACTGCAGGCGGGGCTGGTGCTGACGATCGAAGAGCATTGGCATGTGTATTGGGTAAATGCGGGAGAGGCGGGGCAACCGCCGAAAATTACGTGGACCCTGCCTGAGGGGATCACGGCGGGTCCCATACAGTTCCCTCCTCCGTCGCGGCTGCCGCTGGGACCGCTGATGGACTTTGGGTACGAGGATGGGGTGGCGTTTCCGGTGCTGCTGACGGCGTCGCCGACGATGAAGCCAGGCAAGGTGCATCTCGATGCGCAGGTGCGGTGGCTGGTGTGCAGCAGTGTCTGCTTACCGGGCAAGGCGCACCTGGGGATCGATCTGGACGTGGTGAAGGGACCGGTGCCGGAGGCAAAGGCGGTTGGTGCACTGGGATCGGCGCTGGGGACCCTGCCGAAGGTGCTGCCGGCGGGAATGAGCGTGTCGGCAATTGACGATGCGAAGCAGATTTTGGTCACGCTAAAAACTGGGAATAAAGAGACCGATGCAGAGTTTTATCCATTCGATCAGGACCAGATCGATGATGCGGCGGACCAGCAGATTGAGTCGCTGCCGGATGGTGTGAGGATTTGGCTGAAGAAGGCACCGGACCCGCAGCATCCTGGAATGACTATGCCATTGCCTACAACGCTGCATGGGCTGGTGGAGTTGAGTTCTACGGAGTCGTATGACTTCACAACGCCGGTGACGCAGGGGGTGGTACCCGCGCCGCCATTCGCGGCAAAGAAGATCGAAGATGCAAGTTCCGGGCCGAATCTGAATGCGTTCAGTGCGATAGGATTGGCGTTTCTGGGTGGGCTGCTGCTGAACCTGATGCCTTGTGTGTTTCCGGTGCTGTTTCTCAAGGGGCTTGCACTGGTGAATTCTTCGAACGAGGAGAAGAGCCGACAGCGGTCGCATGGTTTGGTGTACACGCTGGGGATCGTCGTTAGCTTTTGGATCATCGTCGCCGCGTTGCTGATTTTGCGCGCTGGCGGACGACAACTGGGTTGGGGGTTCCAGCTGCAGTCGCCGGGGTTTGTTGCAGTATTGGCGTCGCTGGTGTTCTTCCTTGGGCTGAGTCTGGCGGGGCAGTTTGAGATAGGGCTCAGCCTGACAAGCGCTGGGGGCGATCTAGCGAAGCGGCCGGGGCTGGCGGGGAGTTTCTTTACTGGGGTGCTGGCGACGGTTGTGGCGACGCCGTGCATGGCTCCGCTGATGGGCGCGGCCGTGGGGTTTGCGCTGGTGCAGGCAGCATGGCTGACGTTCGTGGTGTTCACGGCGCTGGCACTGGGATTGGCGCTGCCCTATCTGGTGCTGAGTATGCAGCCCCAGTGGACGAAGTTTTTGCCACGGCCGG
>DATCDL010000535.1:0-3310 GCA_036510715.1 Acidobacteriaceae bacterium | reverse complement strand
CCCGAAGCGAACCACAGTGTGAATTTGCGGGCGATTGAGGCCAGTGATTCGCGGCCTAATGCGGCCATTTTGGTGTGACGTTTTACGGTCTTGGACTGGGTTGTTTTTAGCCTGTTTTTTGGTCTTTTGCAACCGGTCATTTTCAACTGTGCAGTGGTTGTCCACGGCGGACGCCAGCGCGCTTCTATTGCTGGCGGGTCGCCGAGTGTTGGGAACCCGTTTTCGAAGCGCTGCGGCTGGGCTCAGAGGCTTGTGCGTCAGGTCTGGGTCTGCGTTTCGTGTCTCCATCGAGAACGATACGGTAGGCGCCGTCGCGCAGGCGATCGATAGTCGCGGCCCCCATCAGTTTGTTGGGAAACGCAGCGCCCCATTCGACGAAGTCTAAATTTGACGTCACGAGTGTGGTCTTTCTTTCATACCTCTCGGCGATGAGCTCGTGGAAATCTTCATCCTGGGGCGAGCGCATGGGACGCAGTCCGAAGTCGTCTATGGCAATCACATCGATCTTGGCGAGTTGCATGAGCTTCTTCTCGTACGTATTGGTCGCCTTGGCCGCGTGGAGCTGCGCGAGCAGCTTGTTGTGCGTGATAAAGAGCACGTCGTAGCCGGCCCGCAGCGCGCAGTGACCGAGGGCTTGAACGAGATGCGACTTGCCGGTGCCAATGGGCCCTGCGATGAGCACCGGGGCGTGCTCGGTGATGAAGCGGCATGTGCTGAGTTCTGCGATCAGCGCGTGGTTCACGGATGGGCTGTGCGAGTAGTCGAAGCGCTCAAGAGTTTTGTCGCCATTGACCTGAGCTTTGCGCAGGCGCTGACCGAAATGGTGCTGGTCGCGACGGGCCACTTCATCCTGGATCAGAAGTGCCAGGAAGTCGGTGTAGGCTAGCTTGGATTCGATCGCCTGGTGGTTTCGCGTGGCGAGCGAATCGAGGATGCCGGAGAGGCGCAATTGCTTGAGCATCGGTTCGAGTTGAGGCATGGGATTCATACATTCTCCATAGGTTTTGTGGCGGCTATTGCTGGGAATCGGTGCCTTGAATCAGCACGGACGGGTTAATGCAAGAGGTCGCTGGGATTGCGGTTGAATCGGCCAGCACCCCGGTATGGCGCCTCGAGTTCTGCAGTCTCGATCAGGTCGGGTTGCTGGTCCAGACGTTGTGCGAGGATTTGCTTGACCGTGCGGTACTGGGGCGCACCGAACGCCAGTGCGCGTGCGCACGCAGACTCGAGCCTGCGACGGCCGTATTGGTCACTCAGCCGGAGCAGCCCCTGGGCGGCCCGCAGGTGATCGAGTACGCGATTGCCAAACAGAATCTCGACGAGTGCCAGACAGGCCGGACCGATGTCCTGGGCCTGCTTCAGGCACCACTGCGGGTTGCGCATCAGGTAGGCCTGTGCGTCGGGCGGTAGGTGGTCATTGATGGTCGAATGGTCACCGTGCTTGAACAGCCGTGGATGGATCGCAACGAGTTCGTGATCCCGATAGATGCGCAGTACGTGCGGCGTGATCTCTAGCCACAGGTCCTGACCGATCAGGCGAAAGGGTGCCGAGTAGGTGCAATATTCGAATTGGACATGGCCGTTCGGATGCAGTTTGGCTTTGGCCCAGATCGCGCACTCCGGCGCCGTAGCTGGCAACGCCTGCAACAGCGGCTGCTCGGTATCGGTGAACAGCTTCAGCGGCCGTTCACGTGTGCTGCCGTGGATACGATTTCCGGCTTCATCCATGACCCACTCGCGCAGCAGGTCATTCGCATGCGTGACACTATGGAATTCACGCAGGGGTACAAAGTTATTCTTGACGTATTTGACTCCCGATTCGACGCGGCCCTTCTTCTGTGGATCTTCGACCGGACACGGGTCAATGAGAAACGAGTAACCGAGCGCCAGGTCAGCATAGGAACGCTGTACGGTGGGCTCGTAGTAGCAGGCCTTGGTGATGGCCGCCTTGAGGCTATCAATTCGTACCTTCTTCGGTACACCGTTGAACCACTCGAATGCGTGTCGGTGACACGCAAGCCACGTCTCGATGGACTGGTTGCGCACGATCTCGGCGTACTGGTGACGGCTCCAGGCGAGCGTGCATACGAAGATCCACGTCTTGAAGCTCTCGCCGCTCTTGCGGTCGGTGATGCCCGGGCCCATGCCGAAATCGACCTGCATCATCTCGGCCACCGCAAACTCGAGTTTGATGGTGGCTTCCAGCCGATCCGGCAATTCTCGATTGAGAAAGCGATAGATCGAGTGCACGCTGCCGCTGTAGCCGTGTTTCTCGTGAAGAGCGCGCCGCATCGTCGTGGCGTTGATGCCGCGCGAGTGCCATTCCAGAAGTTCCACGCGATAGGCATCGACGCTGGAAATCTGGCGCGGCGACACAGATGCGACTTTCATCATCGATGCAACGGCGACGTCGTCCGGCATCGCCACGAGTGGATCAAGCCAGCCTTGCTCCATCGCACGAACGCGGATCGACGCGACAGTATCACGGCCCACACGTTGAGAACGCGCGACTTGACGGTCAGACTCGCCGAGCCTCAACCGCAGAATGATCTGCTTGATTTCGAACATCTCGAACCTCCTGTTAGCCATCGCGTTCCTTCGGGCAAATCCCTGAAGGTAACGCGATCAAGAAGTCCAAAACCGTCAAATCATCGTGTCACTGGCCTGATTAGCCCGCAATTCGCGTGGCCCTATTAAGCCGCGAATCGCGTGGCCTTATTAAGCCGCGAATCGCCTGGCCTTATTAAGCCGCTAGCCGAATGGCCTTATATGCCCGCAAATTCACACCTGCACACCATGCGATGCGATTGGCTCGACCGAGTCAGTTGTTGCGGCAGCTCGGCGAAGAGGCGGACGAGTTCGTGTCACTGCAGATCACCTCTATTGGCAGCCCGAGCCTGATGCGGCACCGGATATTCGCATCAATCTGCGACGGGTGTGTGACAGCGACCAGCGTGAACAGGCTGCATACGTTGTCCCTTTACCCATTCTGGTCGACGCGTCCTCCGGCTTTCTGTCCCGCGCATTGTCGGGAAATCGCGCCGCAGGAAGGCAACGACATTGTCGGAGCCATGTGTTGACAACTGCTATACACCGCTGTTAAGGTACGTATATCCATTGTGTATACAATACAGGAGATTTTCATGCGCGACGCCGCCATCAACCTGCGCGCACGCCCTGAGCAGAGAAAGATGATCGATCAGGCTGCGCAGTTGCTCGGTAAAAACCGCTCCGATTTCATGCTCGAGGCCGCCTGCGATAAGGCCCAGGCGGTGCTGCTTGACCAGGTATTTTTCAGCCTGGATGCCGA
>DATCDL010000534.1:0-7140 GCA_036510715.1 Acidobacteriaceae bacterium | reverse complement strand
TCCCCCCAAGCAATACCCCTTGGAGTTTCACCCAGTGACCCAATCCGAAAGACTCTCGCCGAGCGCGCAGCTCCGTCAGTCCGCCGTCATTCTCGGAGCCCAGTGGGGCGACGAAGGAAAGGGCAAGATCGTCGACGTCCTTTCGGAAAAGTTCGACATCGTCGCCCGCTACGCCGGAGGCCACAATGCAGGCCACACCGTCATCATCCACGGCAAAAAGTTCGTCCTCCAGCTCATTCCCTGCGGCGTTCTCCGCCCGGGCTGCAAGGGAGTCATCGGCAACGGTGTCGTGCTCGACCCCATGGCCTTCCTCGGCGAAGTCCAGAAGCTTCGCGACGCGGGCGTCCCCGTCGACGGAAATCTCTTCATCTCGAACCGCGCCCAGGTCATCCTGCCCTACCACCGCATGATCGAGCTCGCCGCCGAAACCGCTCCCGGTCGCCAGACCATCGGCACCACCCGCCGCGGCATCGGTCCTGCCTACGAGGACAAGATCCACCGCAACGGCCTCCGCGTCGTCGACCTGCTCAACACCTCGCTGCTGCGCACCCACATCAACAACGCCTGCCACGAGAAGAACACCATCGCCCACGCCCTCTTTGGTACCGAACCCCTCGACCCCAAGCAGATGTACGAAGACTACGTCCGCGCCGCCGAGCAGATCGCGCCCTTCGTCACCGATACCGCCTACATGCTCAACGACGCCCTCAACGCCGGCCAGAACGTCATGTTCGAAGGTGCCCAGGGCGCTCTCCTCGACATCGACCACGGCACCTATCCCTTCGTCACCAGTTCGTCGTCCACCTCCGGCGGCGCGGTCACCGGAACCGGCGTCGGCCCCACGCGGATTGGCACGGTCATCGGCGTCACCAAGGCCTACGTCACGCGCGTCGGCGAGGGCCCATTCCCCACCCAGATCGACGGCTACTCCGCAGAACTCCTCCGCGCGCGCGGCCAGGAGTACGGCGCCGTCACCGGCCGTCCCCGCCGCTGCGGCTGGCTCGACCTGCCGCTCCTGCGCTATTCCAACATGATCAATTCCACGGAATGGCTCGTCGTCACCAAAATGGACGTCCTCGACGAGTGCGAAGAGATTCCCGTCTGCACGGCCTACGAAATCGACGGCAAGGTCACCGACATCATCCCCGCCGACGTGCGAGGCTTCAAATCCATCCACCCCATCTACACCACCCTCAAGGGCTGGAAGTCCTCCACCGAAGGCATCACCGAGTATGACAAACTGCCGAAGCTCGCACAGGAGTATCTTGAGTTTGTGCAGCGCGAAAGCGGTGCCAAAATCGGCATGATCTCCACCGGCCCCGACCGCGTCCAGACCATGACCATGCCAGGCTTCGACGAGATGTTCGGCTAGGAAAGGCAGCTTCCAGCCGCTAGCTCCTAGCTTCTAGTTAGCAGCCAAAGGTTCTCAGCGCGCCTCACATTTCGGCCCTTAGCTTTTAAGCTAGAAGCTAGAAGCTAGAAGCTAGTAACTAGCACCTAGCAACAAAAAGGATTTTATGATCAGCTTCACCGTACGCATGACCTTTCGTAGTGACGATCGCGATGAGATCGTTCAAATTCTCCGCGAGCTTACCCGCCTTTCCCGCCAGGAAGAAGGCTGCGTCAGCTATATTCCCCACTCCGTCGACGGCAACCACGACACGATCGTCATCTATGAGCAGTATCGCGATGAGGCTGCTGCCGAGCACCACCGCGCCACCCCCCACTTTGCCAAATACGCCGTCGGCGGCCTCTACCAGAAGATGCTCGAGCGCTCGATGGAGACCCTCGTCGCCATCGCCTGACGGGCGCTCCCTTTCCCTGTCCACGAAATCACATCACACTCCCCAGAAAGCGCGGAATCGATGTAAGTTCACGCGATCGTCACACACCGCTTTGACGTGGCGCCGAATTCCGGTCTAATATCCGGTACACTCATGTTCCGTCTCCGGCTGTGCCGACTCCCGATGCGCGTTACGACTTTTCTGTTCGCCGCGCTCTTCGTTGCGCCGGCGGTACCCATCCTCGCGCAGGTGCCGCATCCGCCGCATCGCCACCGAAAGCACATGGAGCGCGAGCAGATCGTCGAGCTCGAGAATGAGTGGCGCACAGCAGCACTGGCTAACGACGTTCCGGCCATGGACAAGCTCCTCTCCGACGACTATCTCGGCATCACCTCCACCGGCGAAGTCCTCACCAAGGCACAGCAGCTCGACCACATGCGCAACCGCGAGCTCGTCATCTCCAGGCTCGATACCTCCGAACTCAAGATCAAGTTGATTGGCAACATAGCGATCGTGACCTGCCTCGCCCAAGTCGAAGGCTCCTCCGATGGCGAGCCACTGCATGGCGCCTACCGCTATACGCGTGTCTATCAGCGTCTGGCCAACGGTTCATGGAAGATCACCAACTTTGAGGTCACCCCGGCCAGCCACCCGCATCACCCGTCCGCCGACCCAGCCACATTGTGAGCGTCTCGTGCGCGTCCCAAAAGAAAGCCCGAACCAGTTGGCCCGGGCTTTCGCAGGAAGTCATAGCATTCGCAAATGCAGCCGCCAGATCAGGCGACATCTACTCGTGCTCGCACGATCGATTCAGCGACTTTCTTCTCACTGGAAGCGGCATAGGCAGAGATCACATTCAACCCCATCAACCGGCGCGTAAGCGACCGTGTCCCGCCCGTCAGTCTCGCATCTTCCGGTTCGTCCAGAAGGTTCGTCAGCAGGTGCGAATTGATCACCGCCAGACGTGTCCGCCTCTCGGCTGCACCATCCTGTGGCTGGCGCAAGCTTCGCTCTGAAAATGGAGTAGACCACGCAGTTCCGCCATGTTTGCCCTGCCGCGTTTTCATCACCTGCGGAGGCAACAGTTCATCGGCCATTCTCTTTCCAGCATTGATAGGAGTGAGCGGAGTATTCATGATGTCGCCTCCTGAAACTCTGATTGGCATGCGCGATACGTCAGCTCTTAACTTCGACGACACCTTGCCCTAGGGGGGTTGTACGCCCCGCACGTTAAGGGCGCAATGTCCGTACAGAATCCGGCGCGCGCTTATCGGCTCTCCGCCAGCCTCAGTCCTGGTTGGCCACCGTCGGTCTCTCGATCGCATCTGCCGCCAGAGCCGCACGCAGCCGCCGCCAACTCTCATCCAGCATCTCCGGCAGAATCCGCGTCTCCCCCACCACGCTCATGAAGTTGTTGTCCCCCAGCCACCGTGGAACTGCATGCAAATGCAGATGTTCTTCTACCCCTGCGCCCGCCGCCTTGCCCAGATTCAACCCGAAGTTCAGCCCATTCGGCTGATATACCGCCCGCAGCACGCGTTCCGCCCGCCGCGTCATCCGCAGCAGCTCATCCGCCTCCTCCAGCGGCAGGCCAGCCAGCGACTGCTCGTGGCGATACGGCACCACCATCAGGTGTCCGCTGTTGTAAGGAAAGGCGTTCAGCACCGTATAGCAACTCCGCCCCCGCTCCAGCAGGTAGGTCGAAGCCTCCGCTGCCTCGCGCGCCATCCCATTCGCAATGGCATAGTCCGCTGCCGCAATCATGTTGCAAAACACGCATTGATGGTCACCCGGCCACGCCGCCAGCGCCTCCGGCACGCCCAGCTTCGGCCGTGCCTTGTCCTCGCCCGTGATGAAGGCATAGCGCCAGGGTGTCCACAAATGATCCATCGCAGCAGTATAGGCTCTGCCGCCGGTCCGCCAATAGTCCCCCGACCGCAACCAACCGCCCCCCTTCGCGTCTAAAACAGCTGATCAGCCATCAGATCCAGAATATAAAGATCATCCTGAAAGTCCGAACATCGGTCATGTCCGTTGAACTTTGTTGCTTGCACTGCTACACTTTGGATTGAAGCTATGCGCGCGGGATCCAGTCGCAGGCTCTCATTTCCATGCTTTACCTCACTCCCGCTGACATCATCGCTTAGGACCAACCCTCTCACGGGGCAGGATTTGCTGCCGTCCGAATGTCTGATTGATCTAAATTGATTGATGCGAGCAAGTGAGTACTGGAACCCGGAGCATCAATCTACATGGCCGACCACGACCACAATTCTTTCCATCCCGAGAGCATAGCCCTGAACACCACATTGGAATCAACCACCCCTGACCTTGCAGTCGATGCCGCGACGAACGATACGTCGGCCTCGAACGACCTTTCCCTCAACCCTGATACCCATGTCGAGACAACACCCGTCGCGACAGAGACACCAGAGACTCCAGAGACCCACACCCCTGTAGCCGAGCAGCACGCCGAGACTTCGGTAGCTGAGACCGGCCACATCGCTGTGGAAGCCGCTGCCGCCGAGCCCGAGTACGATGCCGAGGATTTTGCCAAGGCACTCGAGAGCTTCGACCGCGAGCAGGCTGCCGAAAAAGACGCCGCCCAGGCGATGACGACCGAAGAGGCTGTCATCACCGGTACCGTCGTCAAGATCACCGACAAGCATGCGGTGGTCGACATCGGCCTCAAGTCCGAAGGTCTTATTCCCCTGGATCAGGTGCTCGACCACACCGGCACGCCGAAGTTCAATGTCGGCGACGTCATCGAAGTGGTCGTTGAGCGCGAGGAGAAGGAGGGAGGCTATCTCGTCAGCTACGAGAAGGCTCTGCGTCACAAGGTTTGGGACAAGCTCGAAGAGGCTGCCAACACCAAGACTCCCGTCAAGGGCATGGTGGTTAGCCGCGTCAAGGGTGGCCTCACCGTCGACATCGGCATCAAGGCATTCCTGCCCGGCTCTCAGGTCGAGGTTCGCCCCGTCCGCAATCTCGACGGCTACATCGGCACCGAGATCGAAGTCCGCGTCATCAAGCTCAACAAGAAGCGCGGCAACGTCGTCATCTCCCGCAAGGAGATCCTCGAAGAGGAGCAGAACGAGAAGAAGACCGTCACGCTCTCCACACTCGAAGAGGGCTCGGTCTTCACCGGCGTCGTCAAGAACCTCACCGACTACGGCGCGTTCGTTGACATGGGCGGCCTCGACGGCCTGCTCCACATCACGGACATGAGCTGGGGTCGCCTCACCCACCCCCGCGACCTCGTCAATGTCGGAGACGAGATCCAGGTCAAGGTCCTCAAGTTCGACAAGGAAAAGCAGCGCGTCTCGCTGGGCTTCAAGCAGCTCTCGCCTGATCCATGGCTCGACGCCACCGAGCGTTACCCGGTCGGTGCCCACGTCAAGGGCCGCGTCCTCTCTGTGACCGACTACGGCTCCTTCATAGAACTTGAGCAGGGCATAGAAGGCCTTGTCCACGTCAGCGAAATGACCTGGTCGAAGCGGATGAAGCACCCCTCCAAGCTGGTCAAGCCCGGCGACGAAGTGGAGACCATCATCCTCTCCGTCAATCCGACCGACCGCCGCATCTCGCTCGGCATGAAGCAGCTCCAGGACAATCCCTGGGAGCAGCTCGAAGACAAGTACCCGGTCGGCGCCATCATCGAAGGCCGCGTCCGCAACCTCACCGACTTCGGAGCTTTCATCGAGATCGAAGACGGCATCGATGGCCTCGTCCACGTCTCCAACCTCAGCTGGACCAAGCGCATCAAGCATCCGTCGGAAGTTCTCAAGAAGGGTGAAAAGGTCAAGGCAATCGTCCTCGGCGTCGAACCTGAGAACCGCCGCCTCTCGCTCGGCGTCAAGCAGATGCAGCCCGATGTTTGGGACACCTTCTTCGCGCAGCACCGCGTCGGCGACGTCGTCAAGGGTAAGGTTCTGCGCACCGCGCAGTTCGGTGCCTTCGTCGAGATCGCTGAAGGAGTCGAAGGCCTCTGCCACGTCTCCGAGGCAGTCGACGAGACCGGCAAGCAGATCACCCTGGAAGTCGATCAGGAGCACGAGTTCAAGATCGTCAAGATGAACCAGGAAGAGAAGAAGGTTGGTCTCTCGATCAAGGCAGTTGGCGAGGAAGCCAGCCGCGCCGAAGTCGAGAACTACAAGGAGTCCTCGAACAAGGGCAACAAGGACGGCGGCAAGGGCCACGGGCAGAGCAGCGGAAGCTCCTCGAACTCCGGCAACTCCGGCAGCACCACCCTCGGCGACCTCCTCAAGTGGAAGCAATCCGAAAACGAAGACAACGACAACGAGTAATCGCTGTCCCCGCATCAACACAAAGGCCGCCCAACCGGGCGGCCTTTGCTCTTTCTCTCCGTGCGGGAAGATTTTGCGTGTGTGTAAAATAGGACAACTGGAGACCCTATTTCGTTTACTCCACGGCATCTGCGCCATCGAGCTTGCGCACCGTCATTCATCGATCTTCGCCCTACGGATCGTGTTTTGCTATTGACCTGATTCACTCCCTCCAGCCAGACGTTATTCACGATCACCAGGAGCACTTCCCGCATCAGGAGCACTTCTTTCTGTACGCAGGAAACACAGTGCTTGCAGGTCTACCAGGAGACACATTTTATGGGACCAGTTTGCCTTTCGCGCCTGCGGACGATTTCCATCGCTTTGGGGTCGCTCCTTTTGTTCGCTCCGTCGGCTCTAGCGGGCACCGTCACCATCGCCAGCCCGCGCCCTGGTTCCACTCTGTCTGGTGCCGTGTCCATCGCCGCCTCTGCGAATGAAACCATCCCCTTTCATATCGAGATTTGGGACAACGGCCACAAGCTCGGCGACTTCTTCTCCACCTCCGTGAACACCTCTTCGGTCTTGTCGCAGGGAGCCCACATCACGACCGTTCTAGCGGTCTCCAACAACGGAGTGGTCCTCGACCGCAGTAGTGTCACCTACAACGTTGCCGACCAGGCAGCTTCCAACGCCGTGACCATCACCAGCCCGACTCCCGGTTCGACCAGCATCAGCGCCGTGACGATCGCCGCCTCTGCGAACGCGAACGTCCCGTTTCACATGGAGCTATGGGACAACGGCTATAAACTTGGCAATGTGTTCGCCGGCAACCTCAAAGGCGTCTATGTCCTCCCCACCGGCTCCCACGTTTTGACCGTTCTGGCAATCGACAACAACGGATCGGTCATCAGCGATAGCAGTGTCAGCTACAAAGTAGCGGAGATCTGTTCAACCTCCAGATACGCGCAGTGCAATCTCGACCAAATAGGAATCAACAATTCCCAAAATGATTGCAATCCTCAGCAGCAGTTTTTGTGGGTAGCCAATCCGTGCGGGGGAGGCGTCCA